>NZ_BAACAP010000215.1:0-85186 GCF_045865695.1 Scytonema hankhaensis NUACC26 | reverse complement strand
CCACTGCCACGGCATTGGGTGTCTTCTGGACTTGTTGCTCAAACAACTGATGCAGACACAACTGTTTGGGGTAGTCGGCTTGAGTATCGTTCCACTCCAATAAGAACTGATGTCGTTCGCTGGCAGTGAGCAGTGGTAGTTCTGATAGCTTTTGCTGTGGATTGACAACAACTGCTTCTAGCAAAGTTTGATAGTGCCCTACCATCCGTACAATCGTGGCGGTATCAAACAAATCAGTGTTGTATTCAATAGACCCAATCAATCCAGTGCTTGTGTTCTCTAGAAGTAGAGTCAAATCAAACTTAGCTGTAGAGATGTCTATTGGTAACGGAGACAGCGTTAAGTCGGGAAGCTGCAACTTTGGCATCGGCACATTTAGCAGCACAAACATCACTTGGAACAGTGGTGTATAGCTTAAAGAACGCTCTGGCTGCAATTGCTCGACTAACTGCTCAAAGGGCAGGTCTTGATGGGCGTAAGCGTCGAGTGCTACTTTCCGCACTTGCAACAGTAAATCGCTAAAACTGGGGTCACCAGACAAATTGCCGCGCAGCACCAAATTGTTGAGGAATAACCCAATTAACCCCTCCAAGTACGTGCTATTGCGGTTAGCAATTGGTGTGCCTACGCAGATGTCTGTTTGTCCACTGTAGCGGTACAGCAATGTTTGAAATGCTGCAAACAACGTCATGAACAGCGTTACTTCTTGTCGCTGACTCAAGTCCATCAGCGCCTCGCTTAGTTCTTTCGAGAACGCAAATTTCTCAGTTACCCCCCGGTAAGTTTGAATCGCTGGTCGCGGTCGGTCGGTTGGTAGTTCCAACAAAGCCGGAGTACCCTTCAGTTGTTCCTTCCAGTATGCGAGTTGCTTTGTCAGCACCTCCCCCTGCAACCACTGCCGCTGCCATATAGCAAAGTCAGCGTACTGAATAGGTAATTCTGGTAGTGCGATGGGCTTTTGACTGTACACAGCTTGATAGATCGCTGTTATCTCCTGGATAAGTACACCCATTGACCAACCATCTGATACTATATGGTGCATCACCAGTAGCAGGACGTGTTCTGTCTCTGTCAGCTTGAACAAACTAGCCCGCACTAATGGGTCAGTTGCCAAGTCAAAGGGGCGTTGGGTTTCTTCTATTGCTAGTTGCTGGCAAATGATTTTTTGTTCACTTTCAGCTAGTGAATATTCTTCTCCTGTCGGAGACGCTGCGAGAACAGACACGCTGGGCGAACGCAAATCCACAATAGTCAGTGTCAGGGAACGGGCAGGGTGGATGACTTGAAAGGGTTGTCCATCTACCTGAATAAAGTTGGTGCGTAAGGTTTCGTGGCGGCTGATGATGTGATTGAGACTGTATTCTAGAGCAGCGATATTGAGCTGACCCTCAAAATGCATTGCCGCCGCGAGGTTATAAAAGCTACTATTAATCTCTAACTGCTGTAAAAACCACATACGTTGTTGGGCAAACGACAGTGGTATATGCCCATTCCGTTCCATAGGACACAGAACAATGGTTTGACCAGTCTCGGTGCGCTTTTGCAACAGCAGTATAATTTTTTCCTTAAATCGTTTAATATCGTTTAATAATTCTGGAGTTAATACGTCTTGAGGACCTCGATAGCGCAGTTTGCCGTCATCGACCCACAGTTCTACACCCTTTGCCGTAAGCTCTTGCAAAAACTCAATTAAATTCATAACTCACCCTCTATCCAACTGTCTTGATTTAATGTATTTGCTGATGCAAGAGATGCACAGGAGGTAGAGCGGACTTCTATTGGTAGTTCGATTACCTCTAAATCATTTTCTAAGGGAGAAGATGGAAGTACCGATAGCGTTGTGTTTACTATGGCTAATTCCTCAAGTAATAGCTCTGCCAATTGCATAATGCTAGAGCCATCAATGAATTTTTCTGTAGGAACATTCAGATCGAGGTCAGTTGCGATCGCGTTTTTAAGTTGAACAGCCATCAAAGAATCAAGACCTAATTCCAGCAAGCCTTGATGCGGATTTAAAATAAACGATTTGTCAAACCCCAACACCTTAATTATCTGCCCTTGCAGGTAGACTACCAAGAGATCCAAGCGATCGCCATTTTGAGCCTGCAACAATCGTGGTAAAACATCTGACTGTTGCACTGACACCAGAGTGGTTTCCTCCTGGGTTTGTGTCTTAGCAATCAATTCAAAAAGCAATGGTGGTAGTTGACCACTTACGCTTAATTGCTGCCTCAACACCGACCAATCAACTGGTAGCACCCCAATTTGCGAAATGACTTGTCCCAGCACAAGTTCAAGAACTTGCAATCCTTGCTCTGAAGCGATGCTATTTAATCCCATCGCATTGGCTGCCTGATGACGGTTTGCCGAGCTAGCTGCCATCCCCACATCAGCCCAAGGTCCCCAGTTAATGCTCAATCCTGGTAGTCCTTGTGTATTGCGATGATGAGCCAGGGCATCCATGAAACTGTTGGCTGCTGCGTAATTCCCTTGACCTGGCGATCCTAATAATGAAGCAGCTGAAGAAAATAAAACAAAGAAGTCTAACGGCAGATCCTGGGTTAAAGAGTGTAGATTCCAAGCCCCTTGTACTTTCGGAGCTATCACATGGCTAAAGCGCTCCCAAGAGTTTTGTAGCAAAATTCCATCATCTAAAACTCCGGCAGCATGAACAATTCCTCGTAGGGGTGGCATTGATGCGTTCACTGTCTCAAGCACCCTCACCATATCTGCTTCATTCGACACATCTGCTTGAGCAACGAAAACCCTGACATCCTTTTGTTCGAGTTGCCTCAAGATTGATTGCGCTTCATCTGAAGGCGCACTCCGCCCAATGAGCACTAATTGTCTTGCCCCCTGTTCCACCATCCAACGGGCTATCCTTAGTCCCAAAGCACCCAAACCCCCAGTAATTAAGTAAGTGCCATCTGAGCGGAGCGCCACTTGTTTGGATTCTGACAGTTGCTTGGGCACCAAGCGCGCAACATAGCGATTGCCATTACGAAAGGCGATATGGTCTTCCCCAACCGAATCCTCGATTTCTGCTAAGAGCTTTGTTGCTTCATCACCAGTAGATTCCGATGCTAAATCGAGCATTCCGCCCCACAATTCAGGGTGTTCGAGCGCTACTACTCTGCCTAGCCCCCATAAAGGAGCTTGCGCCACCCCAGGCAGATCTGAACTGGCTGGCACTGCTCCCCTTGTTACTAACCATAATCGGGGTGCGGCTGAGCCATAGTGCTTAACTAGCGTCTGGAGCAAATACAGTACGCTTCTACAACCTAGCTTTTGCGCCTGCTCAAGAGTTGGGTTGCACAGTGCCTTTGGCAAAGCTGCCTCTAAACTCCACAGGTGAACTATCCTCCTTAATGGAGGAATTCCCGTCCCTAACACCTCTTGAAACAGACGCTCAAAGTCCTCAGATCTGGTCGGGTTGATGCTCCAAACTCCAGTTTCTAAGTTTTGATATGCCTCCCCATTGTAAACCAGAATACAGTTCTGTCCACGCTGTTGTAAAAGTTTTGCTAGGGCTTGTCCCACACCACCAAGGTCGGCAAAAACTACCCAAGTTCCTGGTGTGTGCCCTTGGGTTTCCTGTAGTGGAGACTGCGACTGATGCGGCATCTGCTGCCACTCTATTTCGTAGAGCCAATCTTTGATAGCAGCAGCTTGTATTTCTTGTTTGTGTTGTACAACTAGCGCTTCTAGCACATGGGGCAGTATTTTCATCTCCTCTAGTGAAAAATTGCCTGCCTCTTCCAGCTGCTGTGCTAACTGTTTGATATTCCCTTGGTGCAGCAGGTTGACGATCGATGTCTGGATTTGTGGTTGGGATGGGATCTGTGCCTGCTGATGCTCAGTTTCAGTCTTTTTCACCCAATAGCGCTGTCTTTGGAATGGATAGGTGGGCAACATGACACGCCGACGCCCGTTATCGCGATCGAAACCCGACCAATCTACGTCTGCTCCGCGCACGTATAGTTCTCCTAAACTTTGGAGTAATACCCGCCAATCTTCTTGTTTTGGGCGCAAGGAAGGTAGCCAAACTCCCACTTCTTCTGATAAGCAGTTGCACCCCATCCCCAACAATGTAGGTTTTGGTCCGATCTCTACAAATACCTCATATCCACTCGCGTGAAGTGTCTTGAGACTTTCGGCAAATTGTACGGGAGAGCGTAAATGACGACACCAGTAATCTGGCGAGATCTCTTCTTGAGTCAGTTGAGATCCTGTAAGGTTGGAGATGATGGTCATTTGGGGAGCTGCGTAGTTAATTGTAGCTGCCACCTCACGAAATTGAGCCAGTATCGGCTCCATCAGTGGTGAGTGGAAAGCATGGGAGGTTTGTAGCTTTTTGGTCTTTATTCCTGCTGCTTCTAGGTCAGCACAAATTGCTTGTACTACCCGTGTCTCGCCGGAGATCACCGTGTTTTGCGGTCCATTCAATGCCGCAAATGCTACTCTTGTATCATCTATCTTAGTAATATAACGTATATTTTTTTCTTCAGCAAGTACTGCTACCATTTCACCGTTAGGAGGTAAGCTTTGCATCAGGCGGCTTCTGTTGGCAACCAACTTCAGCCCATCTTCCAAACTCAAAACTCCGGCTACTGTAGCGGCAACGTATTCCCCGACACTATGACCCATGACAGCATTAGGATGAATCCCCCAGGATTTCCACAGTTGCACCAAAGCATACTCTAGAGCGAATAGAGCCGGTTGAGTGTAAGCGGTTTGGTCGAGTGGTGAAGTTTCCCCTGGTTCCGGGTAAAGGACTGATAGCAGGGACTTTTCCAGATAAGGACGTAGAATCTCATCGCAGCGGTCGAGAGCGGCGCGGAAGACGGGCGCAGTTTCATAGAGTTGGCGACCCATGCCCAGATATTGAGACCCCTGACCTGTGAAAAGGAAAGCTACCTTGGGCAAACTGCTGCCCTGTCCCTGAAATATTTCTGCCGTTTCCTGTCCAGCGCAGAAATTTGCTAGCTTTTCACGCATTTGTGCCTTGGAAGAGGCAACTACACTCAAGCGATGGGTGAAATGAGTTCGACCCGCATTGGCAGTATAGCAAATGTCTCCTATATCTAAGGACGGATTGGCTAGGTAATTTTCATACTGAAGTGCTAACTGCAAGAGTGCCTCTTGAGTTTTAGCCGATAGCGTCAGCAGATGCACTGGGCGTTCCACTTCCGCTTTGACAGGCTCTAATGTCGGTGCTTCTTCCAACACAATATGGGCATTAGTACCGCTCATCCCAAAGGAACTAACTCCTGCCAACCGCCGCTTTTCTCCTGCTAACCAAGGCATCGACGACTTTGGCACTACCACTGGTAGTTCATCCCAATTAACGTGAGGATTGGGCTGTTTGAAGTGCAGGTGAGGTGGGATCTCCTTGTGCTGCAAAGAAAGCACCACCTTAATTAAACTTGCTACTCCTGCGGCTGCTTCCAAGTGACCGATGTTGGTTTTCACCGAACCAATTACTAGAGGGTTGTCTTGAGAGCGTTCTTTGCCAAATATGGTTCCCAAGCTCTCCACTTCAATTGGGTCACCTAGTGCTGTTCCTGTGCCGTGAGTCTCTACATAACTAACCTCAGAAGGTTCTACCTTAGCATTCTTCAGAGCCTTAAGAATGAGTTTCTGCTGAGCTAGTCCATTTGGAACGGTGAGACCGGTGCTAGGTCCATCGTGGTTAATTGCTGAACCTCGAATCACTGCTAAGATGTTATCTCTACTTGCCACAGCATCCGATAGGCGCTTGAGTACCACCACTCCGCAGCCCTCACCTCGACCGAAGCCATCGGCAGCAGCATCGAAGGTCTTGCATCGACCGTCTGGGGAGAGAGCGTGCGCCCTAGACAGAAAAATGGTGATTTCTGGCGATAAGATTAACTGCACACCGCCTGCTAAAGCCAGATTGCACTCTCCTGCACGCAAGCTCTGGCAAGCTAAATGAACAGCTACCAACGAAGAAGAGCAAGCGGTATCAATCGCCATGTTGGGACCTTGTAGCCCTAGAACATAGGACAACCGACCAGACGCAAAGCAAAAGCCATTGCCAGTTCCAGTGTAAGTATCGATTTGTGTCGGGTCATCGAACTTCATTTGCAATTGTGCGTAGTCATTTTGTCCAATGCCCACGTAAATACCAGTTTGACTGCTAGTTAACTTGTTCGATGGCTGTCCGGCATTTTCCAAAGCTTCCCAGCTCACCTCCAGTAGCAAGCGCTGCTGGGGGTCTAGGCTAATTGCTTCCCGAGGGGAAATCCCAAAAAACATGGGGTCGAACTGGTCTACCTGATGTAGAAAACCTGCAGTCCGAGTGTACATTTTCCCTGGTGCATTCGGGTTTGGATCGTAGTAATCATTAATGTTCCACCTTTGGGCTGGCACCTCAGAGATGGTGTCTACACCTTCATGCAATAGCTGCCAGAATGCCTCCGGGTCATTGGCTTCCCCAGGAAACCGACAACTCATGCCGATAATAGCAATTGGCTCTGTTTTTGCATCCTCAATCTCAGCAAGCTTGGATTTCAACTTCTGCACTACAAAAAGCGATTGTTGCAGTGCAGAGAGTTGGCTAGTGTCTGACGGCAACTGACCCATACAAAAAGAAATTCTCCTTACCGATACGCTTCAAATTCTTGAGCAATTAAAACCATAACTTCACTCTCTGAAAGTTGTTTAAGTTCTTCCAAAAAAGTTGTTGATTCTTGAGTTTCCTGCAAATTCTGACTTGTTTGAGCAGAAGTTTCTAAGGAAAGAACGTCTTGAGATAGATATTGGACAACGGCATTAATATTGGGATAGTTAAAAACTAAAGTTGATGGAAGGAATTGCCCTAAGTTGCTTTGTAAGTTGTTTTTTAACTCAACTGCTATTAGAGAATCCATACCCATGTCAAAGAAGTTTTGTTTTGGATCGGGCAGTTGAGATGGTGCAAGACCCAGAACCTTAGCAACTTCTTCTTGAATGTGAGTAGTTAATAGGGAGAGGCGATCGCTTGGCGCAGCCACCTGTAACTTTTGCAGAATACCAGATTGTGGCATCGATGACAAAGTGGTTTCTACCCGATTTTCTGTTTTGGTAAATTCAAAGAGCAATGATGGTACTTGAGTGCTAACCCTTAATTGCTGGCTCAAGACCGACCAATCAACTGGTAGCACCCCAATCTGCGAAGTGACTTGTCCTAAGACTTGTTTTAGCACCTGCAATCCTTGCTCCGGAACTATCTTATCCAGTCCTATGGCATTAACAGTCTGATGACGGTTTGCTAAGCTAGCTGCCATCCCTATCTCAGCCCAAGGTCCCCAGTTGATGCTCAATCCTGGTAATCCTTGTGCAAGGCGATGATAAGCTAGGGCATCCATGAAACTATTAGCTGCAGCGTAATTTCCTTGACCGGGTGAGCCAAGCAATGAAGCTACTGAAGAAAATAGAACAAAGAAGTCTAACGGTAAACCTTGGGTCAAAGCGTGTAGATTCCAAGCTCCTTTAACTTTCGGAGCCATCACGTGGCTAAAGCGCTCCCAGGATTGCTGTAGCAAAATTCCATCATCTAAGACTCCTGCAGCATGAATAATCCCTCGCAGGGGCGGCATTGATGCGTTTATTGTTTCCAGCAGACCCACCATATCCGCTTCGTTAGATACATCTGCTCGAGCAACAAAAACTTTAGCTCCACGTTGTTCGATTTGCCTCAAGGTCGATCGCGCTTCATCTGAAACTTCGCTTCGTCCAATGAGTACCAATTGTCTTGCCCCTTGTTCCACCATCCAACAAGCTACTCTTAGTCCCAAAGCACCGAGACCACCAGTAATTAGGTAAGTGCTATCCGAGCAGAGCGCCACTTGTTTGGATTCTGACAGTTGCTTAGGTACTAGGCGAGCGACATACCGAATACCATTGCGAATGGCAACATGGTCTTCCCCAACCGAATCCTCAATTTCTGCTAACAGTTCTGTTACTTCATCACTAGTAGATTGTGGAGCTAGATCGAGCATTCCTCCCCATATTTCGGGGTGTTCGAGCGCTATTACCTTACCTAAACCCCATAAAGGAGCTTGCGCCACTCCAGAAAGATAGGTATCGACTGGCACTGCTCCCCTCGTTACTAACCACAAGCGGGGTAAAGAAGAAGCTGACACGGAAGTGCTCTGACGCTCTAAAGCAAGACCATTCTCTGCATTCTTTTTAGTCTCTACTCCCTTAATTAAAGCTTGCAGCAAATGCAACACGCTACCAACACCAAAGGCCTGAGCCTGTTCTAGAGAGGAGAGCGTCAGATCTGAAGCCCATTCAGTCTCTAAACTCCACAGGTGAATAATTCCTTGTAAAGGTTGCTCTGGAGTTTTTAAAACTTCTTGGAACAGAAGTTCAAAATCTATTGGGCTATAAGGGTTAATGCTCCAAGTTCCAACATCTTTGAAATTATAATTATTCCCTGGATGTACTAAAATACAGGTATGACCTCTCGATCGCAAAAGTTTTGCTAAGGTTTGTCCCACACCCTGCAAGTCAGCAAAAATTAGCCAAGTACCTGTTTCTCGAACTTCGTTCTTCTCTTGAGCTTTCACCTGACGCGGTAACCGCTGCCACTCTACTTCATAAATCCATTCTTTGATGGATGCTGCTGTTAGCGACTGTCCATCTTGATTAACTAACAGTTCCAATAGCTTCGGCAGCGCTCTTAACTCATCTTCTGAAAGTTCTCCTGTCTTTTCTAAATTTTCGACTAGTTTTTGAGTATCTCCTTGATTTAGGAGTTTCAAGATGGGATTTTGAATCTTTTCTTCAGATAAATTCCCTGCTTGTGAGCGATTGTTTTGCGCGATTTCCATCCAATAACGCTGTCGTTGGAAGGGATATGTTGGTAACTGTAGACGACGACCATATTCCCAGTCAAAACCAGACCAGTCTACATCTGCTCCGCGCACGTATAGTTCTCCCAAACTCTGGAGCAATACTTGCCAATCTTCCTGTCCCGGACGCAAGGAAGGCAGCCATACTCCCGCCTGTTCTGGTAAGCAGTTGCGACCCATTCCCAACAACGTTGGTTTTGGTCCGATCTCCACAAACACCTCATATCCATTCGCGTGCAGTGTCTTGAGACTTTTGGCAAATTGTACTGGGTAGCGTAAATGACGACACCAGTATTCTGGCGAGATCTCTTCTTGAGTCAGTTGAGAACCTGTAAGGTTGGAGATGATGGTTATTTGGGGAGCAGCATAAGTGACACGCTCGGTTACCTCACGGAATTCAGCCAGTATCGGCTCCATCAGTGGTGAGTGGAAAGCGTGAGAGGTTTGTAGCTTTTTAGTCGGTATTCCTGCTTTTTCTAGGTCTGCACAAATTGCTTGAATTGCCCGTGCTTCGCCTGAAATCACCGTGTTTCCCGCTCCATTAAATGCGGCAAATGCTACCTTTCTAGAATCTATTTCAGTAACATAACGTATATATTTTTCATCAGCAAAGACAGCTACCATTTCACCGCCAGTTGGTAAGCTCTGCATCAGGCGGCTTCTGTGGGCAATGAGCTTTAACCCATCCTCTAAACTCAAGACTCCCGCCACTGTGGCAGCAACGTATTCCCCGACACTATGACCCATGACAGCATCAGGATGAATGCCCCAGGATTTCCACAGTTGTACTAAAGCATACTCTAGCGCGAACAGAGCCGGTTGAGTGTAAGCGGTTTGGTTAAGAGGTGAAGTTTCTCCTAATTTGGGATAAAGGACTTGCAGGAGTGATTGCCCCAAGTATGGACGTAGAATCTCGTCGCATTGGTCGAGGGTGGCGCGGAAGACGGGCGCAATTTCATACAGTTGGCGTCCCATGCCCAGATACTGAGACCCCTGACCCGTGAAGAGAAAGGCGACCTTGGGCGAACTGCTGCTCTGTTGGTGAAAGACCTCTACCGATTGTTGTCCCGCACAGAAGTTCGCTAGCTGCTCGCGCACTCGTGCTTCGGAGGCAGCAACGACTGCAAGGCGATGGTTAAAATGCGATCGCCCTGTGTTGGCAGTAAAACAAACATCGAAAAGCGATACTTCAGGATGAGACGTAAAGAAATTTACATATTTTTGTGCCAGTTCCACAAGAGCATTCTCGCTTTTCGCAGAAAGCGTCAAAAGGTGTGGAGGACATTCTATAGATTGTGAATTTTGGATTTTGGATTTCGGATTTTTACTAGTATCACCCAATTTAAAATCAGCAGGTGCTTCTTCTAATATGACATGACAATTAGTGCCACCGAAACCAAACGCGCTGACCCCAGCTAAACGGTTCTCTGTGCCAGCAAACCAAGGCTGGCGTTCAGTAGGAATAAAAAAAGTTGTTCCTTTCAGGGAAATATAGGGATTTAATTGCGTCAAATGCAGATTCGGTGCTATCTCCCCGTGTTGCAGTGAAAGTACCACTTTAATAAGTCCAGCAATTCCTGCAGCAGCCTCTAAATGACCAATATTAGTTTTAGCCGAGCCGAGCCAACAGGGCTGGTCTGGTTCGCGATCCTTCATGAGCACGGCTTTTAAGGATTTAAACTCAATCGGATCTCCCAAAGAGGTAGCAGAGCCGTGCGCTTCAACATAACTAATCTGCGATGCTGTCACTCCCGCGTTTTTCAGGGCTTCACGGATGACCGCCTGTTGAGCAGGTCCATTAGGTGCTGTCAATCCATTGCTTAAACCATCTTGGTTAACTGCTGAACCTTTGATAATTGCTTGAATATTGTCTTTATCTCGAAGCGCATCTTTTAGGCGTTTAAGAACGACTATGCCACAGCCCTCTCCTCGCACATAACCGTCAGCTTTGGCGTCAAAGGTTTTACATCGACCGTCAGATGCCATCATGTGCGCTTGAGAGAAGGTGATACCCATCTCAGGGGAAAGAATTAAGTTTACCCCTCCAACCAAGCATAGATTAGACTCGCCATTCCGCAAGCTTTGACAGGCAAAATGGACTGCAACTAAGGACGAAGAGCAAGCAGTATCCATTGCCATACTAGGTCCTCGTAGATCTAGCACATAAGATATACGGTTAGCTGAAATGGAGCAAGCAGTACCTGTGCCGCTATGTGCATTTATGCGGGAAGAATCTTGATAGAGAAGCCTGTGATAATCAATGTTGCAGATACCAACAAAAACTCCTGTCTTGCTGCCAGCCAACTTTTGTGGTACAATTCCCGCATTCTCTAGAGCTTCCCAAGCAACCTCCAACAACAGTCTTTGTTGGGGGTCCATCGGCTCTGCCTCACGGGGAGAAATGTTAAAGAAGCTTGGTTCAAATCGATCGACTTGCTCCAAGAAACCACCCCAACGGGTATTCATTTTTTCTGGAGTAGCTGGCTTTGGATCGTACAATGCCTCAACATTCCAACGCTCTTGCGGCACTTCAGTGATAGCATCCACCCCATCACGTAAAATCTGCCAAAATAATTCTGGGTTGTCAGCACCGGGAAAACGACAGCCAATACCGATAATTGCTATGGGTTCCATTTCCTTTACGTATTATTACTATAGTCAATTAATTACGGCTTACACCTTTACTACACATTCCTCAAATAAATGCTGTGCCAGAGCCTTAACAGTTGGGTAATCGTAGAGTAGAGTAGGATCTAGCTCGCATCCAAGCCATTGTTCTAAGTCACCAGTCAGACTGATTGCTATTAAAGAATCTACACCGTAGCGCTCAAAGGGAATTGCAACATCAATCTTATTTGAGTCAATTTCTAGTTGTTCTGCTAAACGGGAAACAAGCCAGGTTTGAATCTTCTTTATAGTTAGTTGCTGCTGTTGTACATCTTGTCTAGGAGAAATCGTGAGTATCTCTTTGGCTTCAACGTTCTGTATTTTCATTAGTCGTACCTCTACAGGTTTAACTTAAGACGTTTTTTCGTGGAGTTTGATAGGTGTTTGACTTTTACAAACTTCAATGATTTCACATCGTCCTTATTGCTTGGAACCTTGCAGTTGTTGCAATAGAGATTCAACCTCAGTATGCAAATGCAAGAATTTCGTTTTGCTCTCAGGATTCTCACTCCAATCCTGTAAGACATTCAAAC
Source organism: Scytonema hankhaensis NUACC26 (assembly GCF_045865695.1). NCBI lineage: Bacteria > Bacillati > Cyanobacteriota > Cyanophyceae > Nostocales > Scytonemataceae > Scytonema > Scytonema hankhaensis. The sequence goes on along the minus strand of NZ_BAACAP010000215.1, from coordinate 73,125 downwards.
TTCCACTAAGGAACTCAGACCGACATTTATTGCGCTGTATTTTGCCACTCGAAGTTTTAGGAATACTGCCAGTTTTAACCAGTACCATAGCATAAACCTGTAGATTGTGTTCCGTTGCAACAGCCTGATTAATACTTGCAACTACCTCATTCACATCGAGTTTTCTTAAGTAATTGCGCTCCACCTCCTGAACAACCACCAGTCGCTCTTGACCTCTGGTTTCGATTGTAAACGCTGCCCCACAACCAGCTCGTAGTGCGGGATGACTCTTCTCTACAGTCAATTCAATGTCTTGAGGATAATGGTTTTGCCCTCGGATAATAATTATATCTTTGAGACGTCCCGTGACAAACAGTTCGCCATCGTGTAAAAACCCTAAGTCTCCCGTCCGCAAAAACGGTCCTTCTCCAGTGTCTCGTAGATGTGCTCGAAAAGTTTCCTCAGTCTGCTCCGGTCGATTCCAGTAACCTCGAGCAACGCTAGAACCAGAGACCCAAATTTCACCCACCTCATCAGGCTTGCAGCTGGTCATCGTTTCTGGATGGACAATAACAACTCGTAGATCTTCCAAGGGTTGACCGCAGCCAATCATTGTTTGAGTGAGAGTATCCTTTGCGCTGTTGGCTAAAACTATTCGATTTTCCTCTAGCGCTGCTTTTTGGACAGTTTTCAAAACTGGTAGGGCCTTTGGATTACCACCAGAAACAATTAAAGTGGTTTCCGCCATACCATAACATGGGTAAAATGCCTCGTGGCGGAAGCCACAAGATGCAAAAGCTGTTGAAAATCGTTCCATTGTCTCAGTACGGACTGGTTCAGCTCCGTTAAAAGCTACCTGCCAACTACTAAGGTCGAGAGTTGCCCGTTGTTCGGGTGTAATCTTGTTCGTGCATAGATCGTAGGCAAAATTAGGACCGCCGCTTGTGTGAGCTTTGTAGTGAGAAATAGCTTGGAGCCAGCGTAAAGGGCGTTGCAAAAAAGCTTCTGGAGACATGAGAATGCAAGGAGTACTCAAGTAGAGAGGCTGAAGTACATTCCCAATGAGACCCATATCATGAAAAAGAGGCAACCAGCCGACAAACAATGATTGAGAATCATGATCGAAACCCTTCTGAATCAGATGTTCGTTGTGCAGCAAATTCCCATGACTTACCATTACTCCCTTCGGTGTTCCTGTAGAACCCGAAGTGTACTGGAGAAACGCTAGGGTGTCGCTGCACAAGAGTGTTTCCTGCCATGAGTCTGCTTGAACTAGATCGATGTTATCTGTAGCTAAACACTGTAGTTCTGATAGTTCTGGATTCTGTGAAAATTGACTCTTTATGTTAGTCAACAAAGCTTCTGTGGTAAGTATCACCTGAGGCTGAGCATCTGCTACAATCGCTTGTAGTCGGGACATCTTCTGATTGCGCTTAGGTGGATAAGCAGGAACAGCCACAACAGAAGCGTACAGACATCCAAAAAAAGCGGCAATGAATTCTAGACCAGATGGATATAGCAGTAAAGCTCGTTGTCCGGTAGCTCCTATGCCCTGAAGTTGAGCCGCGATCGCCCGCGCTTGTCGATCCAATTCTTCGTATGTTAAGTTAGCTAGTTCTGTGTCTGTATCTTGTATAAAGGTATAAGCTCTTTGGTCTTTCTGCTGTAGAGCTCTTTCCCTTAAGACATCTACTATAGTGGAAAATTTCTGCAACATCTATACTTTATCACTCCATATTCTTGTATTAACAGCATTTTCATTTTGCCAGGTAACTCCAAGCAAATAGTTCAACAATATTTTGCTTTTGTAATATGTTCGGGACTGAAGCTCTTGCCAAGTGACACTGCGGTAGTATCAAGCTAACTGACAAGCTTTACATTCATCCTTACATTCATCCTAAGTAGGTTTCCCTGTTACATAGAATAGCATTATTTCTTTATTTAACAACTCTAGAAAATATTTTTTTTTCTAGCTTCAACTAACCCACATAAAACAATAGTATGAAAAGTAGGTTTAGTAGGTTTTAAATAGTAGGTTTTGTACACTCCAGATATCCTTTTTGTAGGTTTTGTACACTCCAGATATCCTTTCTATAGCAATAAATACCGTTTCTATAGCAATTGATTTAGAAAACACTTTAATAACGCAATTGTAGTTAAGTTTGAAAAAGAGCGTGACAATAATATGTAAGCTTTTCTCAATTTTTTACCGCTCCTACTTATCCTACTTTTTTAGACTCTTCTACCATTTAAGAACAGCTTAATAGTATCTGCACTGTTATTTTTTAATCAACGAATTGCTTAGCGATCGCTATTAAAAAAGATAGAACCAAAGAAAAGTCTTTGGTTCCGCCTTAATAGATATCTAGAATTATGCAACCCCAAATTTCGACTATCTGAGTCAAGCGAATGTTACCAAAATCCATTGCCATACAATACCCTTTTAGGATGTTGACAATTCAAATCTTTTCTGTTCCAATTCCTACAGCTATTAAATAAAACCTACCTCTTTATCTTCAAGGTCAAGTAGCTAAGCAAACAATTTACTCCGATCTATCAAAAGACTCACTGCTTTACTTAAATTAATTTTACTCAAGTTTTTTTAGGAACACTGATAGTAATTATTATTAATTTTTGCAGTATTGTTAACTACCTTTGGATATACATATATTTTATGTTACTATCTACCCTTAGATGTATACGTAAAGAAAAGATAAAATTTAAAGTATAATATATAACTATTAAAAAATTGACATTATGTACAAGATCTCTATGAATGTAAAACGCACAGCATATTTGACGATGCTCTCTGAGAGAGATACCTAAAGGGCGATCGCGTCATCTCGTCAGCGAACAACTTAACTGCTTATTGATATATCCCAAAGCTTTGTAAAAATTTTGCTAGTCTGTTGCTAAAAAATTGGAATTAGGTAAAAAACTTGTGTATAACCCCAGAATAGCTGTATGTAGCGCTAGAAGGGGGAGGGGCTGTGAGGTTGTTTTGGAATGGGCTATTTCAAACTATATTCTGGGTTTGGAACGTCACTTTTTTGTTAATTGTCGGCATGGGTATATTGCCTGTTATTGGCGTACCGTTAGTACTAGCTACTGTGGCTGGTGAAATCCCTAGTGAGTTCTTTTTATCATTAGTCGGTTTAGTTGCAGTACCAACTGTATGTACTTTCCTAGGAGGGTTCCACTTTAGACAACAGCCCCAACAACTCATTCGCTTATTTTATGGCGTGGAAGCACCACTGTTTCTGCTATGCCTGTTGCGGTTATTCCTCATTCGGGAACTAACTCCCGGTAGCACTCAGATTTTAGGCACAATAGCAATTTGTATCGTAGCATTCTTTTTAGAACTGCTGTTTGGCTACGTAACAGCCCGCAAAAGCGGTTTGCAGTGGCTGCAAATGTTAGCACACAGCTTGATGCTGTTATTCGGTATCTACGCAAGTGCAGTACTCCTTTTTTATGCCTTACCTCTAGCAGCATTTTTAGTACAGGAATTTTTGAGATTCGATTGGGCGCGAGGTCTTTGGCATATTTTAGTATCTGGATGGTGGATACAGGGTTTTTGGTATTTCCTGTTATTTTTAATTCTCTGGTTACTCAGTACTGCGTTATTTGTCATAATGCCTTTGGCACTCGCGACCTTATATATTAACTCTGGAAAGAGAATTTTACAGGCATTTGCTTCACAAAACGGAAAAAAATATGCTGTCATTGGTGCTAGTGGAATTGCGATCGCCTGGATGACCATATTCATCGTTTTACAACAACAGCCCCAAGTCCAAGCCTTTTCGCTACTAGCCAATCCAGCGTCCAACGACAGTACTCGTCAAGCACTATTAGCAAAGTCAAACACCATCCGAGAAGGTTTGGTAAACGCTTACCTATCCTCTTATCGCTACCTAAGTACCAGAGAAGAAAACAATCACATTAGCGAAATGTATCGCGGTATCTTTGGATTGAGCCAAGCTGTTGCTAATAGAGTGCAAGACAGCTATAACTCCCTCATGTCCCCATTTTTATACAATGGCTCCGATAAAGATGCCGAGAAAGCAGAAAAACTCTACGCTGAGTTTTTTGATACGCCACTTCAAAAAGCAGAACGACAATTAGTCAGTCACGCCGTACAATCAACATACAACAGACAAGAAGTCAAAGCAGGGCTGCTCAATATTAACGAGAAAAAAGTGTGGTTGCGATCGCAACAAATCAAAGTTACAGAACATGGCGATTGGGCGGATCTCGAACTGTACGAAGTCTACAAAAACCAAACACCCGAAGTCCAAGAAATCTTCTACTCCTTTTCCTTACCAGAAAGCGCGGTTATTACAGGGTTGTGGTTGGGCGACACAGGCGATTTGCAAAAACGCTTCCCCTTTGTAGTCGCACCTCGCGGTGCTGCTCAGAAAGTTTACAACTCACAAGTGAGACGAGAACGTCCCGTCGATCCGGCGTTACTCGAACAAGTCGGACCGCGACAATATCGCTTGCGAGCATTTCCCATTCCTCCTCAAGCACCAGTCTTGCAAAACGTAAGGCAACAAAGACCAACAGAAATGCATTTGTGGTTAACATATAAGGTGATGCGACAAGAAAGTGGTTGGGCTTTACCTGTTTTAGGGGAAAAACGCAACATTTTTTGGACTCATGATACCAAGCGTATCCGCAATGGCAAAGAGATAACACTGAAAGACGAGCTTTGGTTAGAACCATCTTTGCCAGCAACTGGAAAATTTCAGCCAACATTGCATCAAGTGAACTTTCCTGAAGGTCACAGTATTTTAGTCAAGCCACTCTCGAATAAGGATTATTCCTTACCTCAAGCAAAGCGATTTGCTCTAGTTCTAGACAGTTCTTTCAGTATGAATTCCCATGTCAAGGAATTGTCACAAATGTTCGCATGGTTGGAAAAAAAAGGTTTTGCAGATAAAGAATTGGCTAACAATGACGCAGACTTATATATCACTGCTTCTAAAGGTGCTGTTCCTAAAAGATTAGATGACATCGGGCAATTTAAAGCTGAGAAAATGACTTTTTATGGTACGATTCAACCACAAGAAATGATGCAGCAGTTTAACCAGTTACGTGCTGAAACTGCTTATGATACTGTTTTACTCATAACTGATGAGGGCAGTTATGAGTTATCAAAAGATAAAGCATCCAAGCAGAATCGTGCCAATGACATTAAAACAACGTCCGTACCTTTATGGATGATACATTTAGGTTCGCTCCCTGCTGCTTATGATGATACTACGTTAAAGGCAATACAAGACAGTGGCGGCGGAGTCTCTCAGCAAGTTTCAGAGGTTTTGCAAAGAGTTGCTACAAAAGCAGCGTTGGGAACTTCTACTGTTAGTGTAATCGATGGTTACGCTTGGCAGAAAAATCCATCAGACACAAAAGAGAGTCAAGTTGCATCTCAAAAAGAAGATAATTTTCAGCAACTAGCGGTGCGACAATTGATATTGGGGCTGAGTCAGGCAATTAATTTGGATCGTTTAGAGACTTTGGATGCTATTCACGCCATAGCCAAAAAGTACGAGTTAGTCACTCCCTATTCCTCCATGCTTGTACTGGTTAACGACGAACAAAGAAGATTATTGAAACAAGCAGAAGCACAAAGCGATCGCTTTAACCGTAAAATCGAGAATGGTAAAGAAAATTTGAGCAAACCCAATAATCCGTTTAAAGTCAGCGTCAACGAACCTTCTAGCGGTTGGATTGTAGGAGTTGTTGCGATCGCATTACTACTTTTATCCAAGCAAAAAATGCGCTTTAAGAGATACAAAGTTTAATTAAACTAGCATCTTTCTCTTGTGGTACGGGCTTCTAGCCCGTTTTACAAAATAAGCGCCCGTTTTACAAAATAAGCGGGCGTTTTACAAAATAAGCGGGCGAGGACGCCCGCACTACAAGAGAGATAATTTATTTTTTGGAATTAATCGGGAACGGGCGAGGACGCCCATTCCACAAGACAAGATGGGATAATTTATTTTTTGCAGTTTCTTTAAGTCAGAGAGGTTGCTATGCCAACAGCTACAGCGTCAGTCGGGAAAATACGGTGGCGCATTCCAATAATTCTCGGTGTAACATTATTTGTCAATTACTTAGATCGCAACAATCTCTCGCTAGCGCTACCGCAAATTGCTCGCGATTTTGGTTGGAGCGATCGCGAAATTGGTTCAAATGGTGAATGGTTATTGGGCGCATTCTTTTTATCGTATGGCTTGTCCAATATGTTCCTTAGCCCGTTTGCAGAACGGTTCAGTCCCAAACGCAGCACAATTGCAGCCATAGCAGCATTTTCTGTATTCACAATTCTGTGTGCGCCTTTGGGACAGTCTCTCACTGCACTGATCGTTTTGCGCTTGCTGTTAGGGCTTGGGGAGGGAGTTCATATTCCGATGCTAAGTGCAATTACTAGCCACTGGTTCCCGGATACAGAGCGATCGCGAGCCAATGCAATTTGGAGCCTTGGAATTATTCTTGCGACTGCATCTGCTCCTCTGCTTATCGTTCCGTCAATTTACGCTATTGGTTGGCGTCCGACCTTTGCGTTATTAGGTGCAGTCGGAATGCTAGTATCAATTCCACTCGTTTGCTTCTTTGTTCGGGATGAGCCACATCAAAACCATAACGTGAGCGATATGGAGTTGGTATATATCCGCACCGGACAGGGAATTGCTGATAATGGAGGAATGAGAATACAAAGAAGTTATATACGCGATCGCCGATTCTGGTTAGTGGTTTTAGGCGGTACGCTGAACTCCTTCTGTGCTTTTGGCATACTCAACTGGTTGCCAATTTACTTTAATCGTGCTAAGGAAATTAACTTCGAGCAATTGGGTTGGCCGCTAGCATTCATTTTTGCAGCCGGCATAGCTGGTATTCTTGTGATGGCTTATTTAGGGGATAAACTACAACGTCGAATACTACTTGCAAGCATTGGATTTCTGATAGCTGGTATTATGGTTTACATTGCATCAAGTGTAAATACATTAAGTCTTTTAGTGCTATTCTTTGCGATCGCAGTATTCTTCCAAAGTGCTTACGGCGCTCAAGAATATGCGATCGTTCAATGTCTGTTACCTGCCAATCGAGTAGGTGCTGGTACGGGGCTGTACAATGGTCTTTCCGTTTTGTTTGGAGGTGTTGGTGGCTCGCTTATTCCTGGTTCAATTGTTGCAACAACTGGTAGTTTTGATGTAGCAATATTAAGTATTGTTATTGGTGCGTTCCTAGCAGCCACCGTAATGTTTGTATTGTCACGAACGATTAAGTACTAATTGTTTCCTAGTCTGCTATGGTACAAATTTATCTGCATCCATCAGCGTTCGTCCGCGTTTATCTGCGGTTCCATAACTTTATTTATGTATTACACTCAATTAAAAACGGGAGCATCCCAATTTGGAAAAAACACCAGAGTGATTAAGCAAGTTATTTATTCAAGAACAATATTCGACAGGAGCATCCCAATTTAGAAAAAAACATTAGAGTGATTGGAAATCACAGCTACACAAACAAAGCCTGCCTACGCATATGCATTTGCAACAAGATTTAAACGCTGTGGAGTCTCAGAAATTAAGTTTTAATCCCTATTAGGGAGTAGATGAAATTGCAATGGAATGTGTAGTTAGGATCGAGTCCGCAAGCTACCCGTTTCAATCCCTAATAGGGAGTAGATGAAATTGCAATTTGCAGCACAGGGTGTCGTACACCTCACTATCGATTATTGTGTCGTTTCAATCCCTAATAGGGAGTAGATGAAATTGCAATAATAAGCGATCGGGTTGGTATTACTACTAATAAGTTGTTTCAATCCCTAATAGGGAGTAGATGAAATTGCAATGTAAATACGGAAAGTACGAACTATCGTATCGTGCGTTTCAATCCCTAATAGGGAGTAGATGAAATTGCAATTGATATTGTGGATTGGGCTTTTCCAGACATACGGTTTCAATCCCTAATAGGGAGTAGATGAAATTGCAATGCTTTATCTGTTTATTTTGGTATTAACAGTTTTCGTTTCAATCCCTAATAGGGAGTAGATGAAATTGCAATCGAGCATATCAGAGGCTGGATTGGTAGAGGTTGTCGTTTCAATCCCTAATAGGGAGTAGATGAAATTGCAATTCTTGAAGTTGTGCTTTGGCTTGCTCTCTTTAACTGTTTCAATCCCTAATAGGGAGTAGATGAAATTGCAATGGTATCTGGTATTGAGCCAGTACTAGCTGACAATTTGTTTCAATCCCTAATAGGGAGTAGATGAAATTGCAATGATAGACTTAGCAAAAGCCTCTAACTCTTTAAACTTTAGTTTCAATCCCTAATAGGGAGTAGATGAAATTGCAATTATTGCAATACTACTACAAATAATCATTAACTTTGTTTCAATCCCTAATAGGGAGTAGATGAAATTGCAATTTGTGACAAAATCTTTATGGTGAATAAACTGCCCGTTTCAATCCCTAATAGGGAGTAGATGAAATTGCAATCTTGGAAAGGCGCTCAGGGATTGAGAACAGTTAGTGTTTCAATCCCTAATAGGGAGTAGATGAAATTGCAATTTTTCCGGTACTTCTAGATCCCGAATCTTTTGTAGGTTTCAATCCCTAATAGGGAGTAGATGAAATTGCAATCTCGGACGCGCTGTACTCGCTCCGAGCATGGTTCACCTGTTTCAATCCCTAATAGGGAGTAGATGAAATTGCAATCGATGGAGGCTGGAAGCCAAGCTGTATTCTGTTTTCATGGTTCAAAATCGCGGATGGGTTAATCATAGCATGGGAAATTGAGATTGAGTAAAGGGAAAATGGCTGAAATCCTGTCTGGGAGAGGAGCGCGGATGGGTTAGATTGTACGACCGCTTTCAAACCTTATGCCAACGGGAATCCAGCCATTTCTCAGACAAGTTCTTTTCCAACATCTACCCATCCGCGAATCCGATAAAGAGAATCGCAATTAAGCTGGACTTAAAGAACTGGTTTTCACCATTGTAAACTCATCTTTAACGTTCCCCTCGTTATCAACAAATTGGACATGAAGTCTTTTCCCACAGACATCCATGACTAGCGCTCCTGGAATACTGAGTGAAGTATACATTGCTGGATGAGGTGATACTCGATCGGCAAAGGCAGATGTTCCTGCAACAATGTACACTGTTCCAGCAGAAGGAATTACTGGTAAGCCTGTTCAAGTTCTAATCACAACTCATTCTCCCGTACTGCTTAATTATGTTGAGCCTCATCAAGTGCGTGCTGTAGAGTTAGATAACGAAGGTAAAACTCAAGTTCACACCTTACCCACAGATTCTATACGTTTCCAAAAAGCACTAGAAGCTTACGATGGAGCATTGGGTGAGCTTTGGTTTACCAATGTATTTGGAGGCAATCCTGTATGAATCGTCCGATTCGTATTGGGCTAATTGCTGAAGGTGAGGCAGAATTGGGAGCAAGTATTCCTTATATCAAACCAGAAGATGGTGGAAAATTGATTGAAAGGAATAATGAGGGAGCGCTTCATACTTTAATTAGGCGAGAGCTTCAAAGTGCTGGATTTCCCGATTGTGATTTTGTACAGAGACACCCATCAATCAATGAGAGTCGTTCTTTAAAACAACGAACTGGACACTCAATCTTAGACCTAAAATATTTAGCACAGGTGGTTATTTTATGGAAACCTGAAGAAGTAGACATGATTGTCATTGTGGCTGATGCAGATAACAATCTGTCTGAAAGACAGCGTGGCTTAGAGCGTGCTTTGAAGAAAATTCGGGAAAATCACTTAGATGCCAATGAGCAACCAATAAGCGATCGCAGTGCAGGAGGTTTGGCAATTAAAAATTTTGAGACCTGGTTACTAGCTGACATTCAAACTGTTTCCAAGATTTTAGGTATCGAGATGGAACAATTTGAAAATTTAGAAAGTTTAGATGAAACAAAAGATTTTTTAGAGACAGCGATTGTAGAATCAACTTATCTTCCTGAAGAAAGTACCAATAAACGTCCGCTTCAAATTAGGTGGAAATTAGCTTTTGAGATTGATTTAAGTATTATCAAAACTTGTTGCCCAATAGGATATGGTGCTTTTACAAGTTCTTTAATGATAGCTGCAAAAGTAGTTGTGGATGCGATCGCAAATATCTAACAATACTGCTCAGTTAAGGTCTGTAAGGTAAGTTTTCAAATGCAAAGAAGCTTCAAATAACAGGTTTCTATCTCTCATTTTGAGTACGGGAGGCTGAGCATCTCAATCATGCATTCCCAGGCGGAGCCTGGGAACGAAGGGGAGTAGTTACACTGTCAAAGTTTTTTAGACTGAAAAATTGTATAATAAAGAGATGGATCGACTCGATCCGTGAAGCGCGTGTAATAATATCGTTCTTCGGCAGAATCTATATAATCTAGTGGGGCTTGGAGATCTTGTTGTGATTCTACTTCGCTCTTAACTTGCTCTTTTTTAAAAAAAGTAGCGATCGCTAGCCATATCTTTAAAATGGGATTGCGTTGTAATTCTTTTCCAGTACCACCCAACTTAACCTCTTGTATATGAGAAGGCAGTGAGTCGCGAGAATTATTGATAGTATTCGACATAATACGTTTTTCTCCTTCAAACTTAAGTACTACTGCAAACTTTGCGATGTTTTTATAAGCGATCGCAGGTTATATATTTATTAGGAAACATATACACTAACTTATGCACTCTTAAATCTAAACTTAAAATTAAGAAATAGAAATTCTGTATTGAGTTGACATTTCAGTCGATACTTATCTATCATCAAAATAATTAAGCATTTACTAAAATATTAAGTAATGTTCTGATGACCGTAGTTTTGAATTTGACTGCAACAGGATAATTCATGAGTAGACCTGCTGCTAGTGCCGATGTCTTTGCAGCGATCGCAGATCCGACGAGACGGGCAATATTAGATCGATTATTAACTGGAGAGCAACCAGTGAAACAGTTAGCCGAGCCTTTTGCCATGAGCTTACCAGCTATTTCGCAACACTTGCAAGTGCTTTGCGATGCAGGTTTGGTACAAATGAGAAAAGCAGGGCGACAGCGTTTGTATCGACTCAACCCCGAACCGCTTCGGCAAGTTTCTAACTGGATTGCTGATTACGAACAGTTCTGGCAACAAAAACTAGATGCTCTTGGCAATTACTTAGAGGAAGAAAATATATGCTCCGAGACTTAAAAAAAGAAATTTTCTATCCACACCCGCCTGAAAAGGTTTGGCAAGTGCTAACTAACCGCCGTACCTTGGCTGCATGGTTAATGGAAAACGACTTTGAGCCACGAGTGGGGCATAAATTTCAATTTCAAGACTCTACATTGCCCGGTATAAGCGAAACTATTGATTGTGAGGTGTTAGAATTAGACGAGCCAAACCGTCTTTCCTACACTTGGCAAGACAAATTTATGTCCCGTCCTTCTATTGTCACGTGGATTTTAGAACCACAAGAAGGCGGGACTAAATTACGTTTAGAACATAAAATTTTACAATCGCTTCCCACAGAATCACAACAGCCACAGTATTCTCACACGGGTAGTTTGGATCGCCGAAATAGAACAACTGCTTTAGCTTATCTACCGCAAACTGTAACTCAGGAATTGAGAGGGCGGACTTCCATGTTTAATGGTATGCTCGCAATTCGTCCAAATCCAAGCGTAATTCTCACCTCATTTTTAAATAGCAGGTGGGAATATAAACTTGAACGTGCAATCCCAGAGATTTTTGTAAAAGCAGTTAGTGGTTAGTAGACAAATGACAAATGACCATTAACTAACTTTTTGCTATTCTCCAAAACGCGATCGCTGCTCCAAAAATGCTAAAAGTACTGAGAAGAATGTGAAGAATAGGTATACTGGGGGTAGATGACGAAAAATACATTTCACCGTTGGGCATCTTTGCTCCCTGTAGGTTAGCCGTCTCAAGATCTGCCTCTTGAAGGTTGACTCCCTCAAGAACTGTTTGTGACAAGTTGGCATACCACAACTTGCTTCTTTGAATGCGTGCTGATGTTAAATCGGCTTGTGAAAGATCGGCTTGTGTAAAATTAGCATCCTGTAAATTGGCTTGTCGGAGATTGGCTTGCCACAATTTAGCTCCTGTCAAATTGGCTTGCTGAAGACTGCCTACAACTGATAAATTTGCTTGCCACAAGTTGGCTTTGGATAAGTTAGCTTGTTGTAGATTGGCTTGCCAAAAGATAGCTCGCGATAAATTAGCTTGTAAAAGATTCGCTTGTAATAGATTAGTTTGTTGAAGATTTGCCGATGACAAATTGACTTGAGAAAGGTTAGCTTTCCGAAGATTTGCCGATGACAAATTAGCTTCTGACAAGTTAGCTTGTGTTAAGTCGGCTCCTGATAAGTTGGCGTTTTGAAAGTTAGTATACTGAAGGTTAGCTCCCGACAGAATGGCTCCCGATAAGTTAGCGTCCTGAAAATTAGCATAATTTAAATCTGCCCCCCGCAAGTTAGCTTGAGATAAATCGCATTTAATACACTTTTTTGTTGTTAGTACTTGCTTTACGTGTGTGGGATTTGCAGCATTTACCGGAGTTGTAACTAGAGCCGTACTCCCGATCGCAATAGTTAGATAAACTTTGAGGGAATTGTGTTTCATAGAATACTGAATTTTGAGGACGAGGATTGGCTGGTAAATACCTTTCTAGTTTGGGTGCTGACTTTGGAGAGCGATCGACTTACTGAGTAACGGCTAGTACACTGAGTGTTTCAATCGCATGATGACTTTCTTCTACTCTACTGTCAATTTCTCCGGCAAAATATTTATTATTGGTCATTTGTCATTGGTCATTTGTCATTTGTCATTGGTCATTTAACCTCTATTCCCTACCCCCTAAAAAGAAAACACCGTGCGAAGCGTACCTGTAATAACAGTACCATTGCTTTCCTGATTGCCTGGGTTTGTAATGACTTGTACGACTGGTGCAATTTGAATACTGTTACTAATGGGATAGTTGTAAAAGGCTTCAAAGTTTGTTTGAGTAGCATTGCCAACATCACGAGAAATGAAAGGTTGACCAATGGCAATACCTGCTTTCGCACCTCGCACGAATAAATCAGGAAAAGCGAGACCTAGCATCCAATATGTGGGATTGATGTCACCAAAAGCTGTGTCTTTATAACTAGCGCGACCATAGCGACCAAAAACACCAAATCGATCTGATAAGGCTAATTCAAAATTGGCTCCAAAAACATTAAATTGACCGCCTAAAATATTTCCAAAGGCATACTGGAGGCGAACAGCGAAGTTTTTAGAGGGCGCATATTCGACTTCTGCTATGCCTTGATGGGGATCGCCAAACAAGCCTCCAGTACTACCTCCATTAGGGTAAAGAGTGTACCCTATAGGAAAAATGCCGGGAACAAAAGAGGTGGAATCTCTTGATGTTGGTTCATTTGCAGCAGCAGCCACATAACCTGCTCTTGCTGTAAATGCTCCGTCTCCTGGATTCCAACTAATGACAGCACCCGCACCCAAGCCTTGAACTGGAAATAAAAGATAATTGTTAACAAATGCTTGAGTGGAAAAGTCTAAAAAGCTGAGGTTGGCGTAGCGATTTGTGTCTATGTAGTCGCTGAGAACTATTTTGGGACCGAGGGAAAGAGTTACGTTTCTTAGAGGAGAGAAGGTATAGAGGAGGCGGGAAATACCAAATTGTTCTACTGGAGGTTTTGCTGCAAAATCTAAGACGCTACCAAGACTGGGTTCAAGAAATCCGGCGGCGTTATCATCTGCACCATCGCTTCCTGCATCCAAACGAATTTTCAATAGATCGGAACCACTGAAACTGGTGTTAAAGTCTAAAGCTGCTCGATATACAAATGTTGGATTGGGTTGTTTTGTTGTAATTTCTCTACCTGTCACGTCAACAATGCGTTCTCCACTAAAACTACCTCCTGTTACGCCAAAGATGACTTGTCCTGTTAATTTGGTAGTTGTCGAAAACTGATTGGCTTGCAATTCAGAAGTACGAACTTCTAACGTGTCTACACGCCCCTGTAGCTTAGTTAATTCAGCCGCAAACTCTTCCTGAAGCCGTTCTAAGATAGCTAGATCGTCACGGGAAATCACTGAGGTGTTCCCTTGTACCATTAGCTCGTTGATTTGTTCTATTGTTGTTTGGAGTGCGCTAGCAAATTCATAACGAGTTAATGCTCGGTTACCCCGAAAATTACTATTCGGATTGGCTTTATTAATACCGTAGCGATCGCTTAAAGAATACAGTGCTTGAAACGCCCAATCAGATGGTTGAATATTATCTAGTTGACTGACAGGAGTGATATCAACTTCCGATATTTCCCCATCTTCTTCCTTGGATTTTTTTTTTGACTCTAAGATAGTGTTATCTCTTTCTTCTTGAGATGTTGTCTTGCTATCTTTAGAAGAATTATTATTATCTCCTGGTTGCCAAAGTTCAACGAAGTCTAGAATGTCGGATGTTTTTTCAGAAAGTTCTTCTTTAGAAGAATTCGTATTATTTGAACGTAAAGAATAAGGCACGCGGAAAGTTTTTGCAGGAGATACACGTGTAGGTAATGGTGTAGAATCAAGATTGACAAAATCAACACTATCGTATGGATGTAAAGAGTCAGGAAGATTTGAACTCTTGCTTTCATAGGGACGCAAAGAGTATGGAGAAGATTGTTCTAGCTTTTGATTATTTTGCGTTACTTTTCGTTCGCGATTTATACTTTCCAAATTTTTAGATTTTTCCATCATTAATTGTGACAAACTTTTAGATTTAGGTTCTTGAGTTAGTTTTTCTTGGCTTTTAAAAAGCTCCTTATCGGTAGGAGAAGATTTTTCAGGTCTTGGATTGAAGCATAATAAATTTGTGTTTGAAAAGCTACAAGGTATAACTGATTGTGCTGTAAAAAGTGTATTGTGTTGAGCTTGTTCGCGAGAATATATTACAGATCTAGGAGGTGGTAATACCTTAGAAGGTAAATTTGTCTCGACAGCCAAAATTTTATCGAAAGGAATATTTTCTGGTATTTCTGTTTCAGCACGAGTTGGGTGTTGTTGGGTAACTATACCAAGGAGACTCAGGCTACCAATAACAGACAAATTAGGAAAACGATGTCGTAAAGTCATGTTTTTGATTGTTACCTAAAAATACATTTTTGGTTGAAATGTTCGCAGGCGTAAGGCGTTAGTAATAACGGACAATGAACTAAAAGCCATTGTGGCTCCTGCAAGAATTGGGTTAAGTAACCAACCAGTGAATGGAAAGAGAATTCCGGCGGCGATGGGAATTCCAACTAGGTTGTAAATGAAGGCAAAAAGCAGATTTTGGCGAATGTTGCGAATCGTCGCACGGCTTAACTGAATTGCTGTGATGATTCCTTCTAAGTCGTTAGATATAAGGGTGATATCGCTAGCAGCGATCGCAACATCTGTCCCAGTTCCGATGGCAATTCCAACATCTGCTTGTGCAAGGGCGGGTGCATCATTAATCCCATCTCCTACCATCGCGACAAGGGATTGTCGCAATTGCTCGCTCTGTAGAGACTGAATAACTTGAGCTTTTTGCTCGGGTCGAACTTCTGCAAACACTCGCTTGATACCTAGCTGTAAGGCGAATGCGATCGCAGATGCACGATTGTCTCCAGTCAGCATGATAACTTCTAAACCCATTTTTTGGAGGTTTTTGACAACTTCTTTTGATGAAGGTTTTAAAGCATCAGAGATTCCAATTAAGCCTTGAAGAGAACCATCTATCGCAATCCATACTAAGGTTTTACCTGTTGCTTCTAAGATGGTTTTTTGTTTGTGAAATCTATACGTATTAATACCTTGTTCTTCTAACCAACGTTGCGTTCCTATTTGAACGAGACAACCTGAAACTCCACCTTGAATACCCATCCCTGGAAATACTTGGAAATTTCTGGCTCGTAGAGACTGGATTTTTCGCGTGTCTATACCTTGGGATTCAGCATACTTTACGATCGCTTCCGCTAGAGGATGTTCGGAATCCTGTTCTACTGCTGCAACCATTTGCAGGAGTTTAATTTCGTTATTGAATTGCGTACCTTTAGTAGTGAAAAAGTCTGTAACAGTAGGTTTTCCCTCTGTTAAAGTTCCTGTTTTATCTAGCACAACAGTTTGTATTTTGTGCGCTAGTTCTAGGCTTTCAGCCCCTTTGATTAAAATCCCATGTTCTGCGCCTATACCCGTTCCTACCATAACTGATGTGGGAGTTGCTAAACCTAAAGCGCAAGGACAAGCTATAATCAGCACGCCTATAGCTGTTATCAAGGCAAGGGTAAAGTTACTTGCAATACTAAACCAAATCAGAAAAGTGGCGATCGCGATCGCAATAACTGCTGGTACAAACCATCCTGTGACTCGATCTGCCAAGCGTTGAATTGGTGCTTTTGAGGCTTGAGCGTCTTGAACTAGCTTCACGATTTGGGATAGTACTGTATCGCGTCCCACTCGCGTTGCTCGGAATATCAAACAACCTGTTTTGTTAATTGTAGCACCAATAACTTCATCTGGTGGCTGCTTTTTGACAGGCATACTTTCACCTGTAATCATAGATTCATCCACAGAAGAAATTCCATCAATGACTTCTCCATCTACTGGAATTTTTTCTCCCGGTCGTACCAAGATGACATCGCCAACAGGTACTTCTTGAATTGGGATATTAATTTCTACATTATCGCGGATAACACAAGCTGTTTTTGGTTGTAAGCCAATTAATTTACGTATAGATTTATAGGTTTGACTTTTGGCATGATGTTCCAACAACCGACCTAATAAAACTAAGGTAATAACAACTGTTGCCGCTTCGTAATACACATCCGCTACTAAACCATGAGATGTAAATAGTTTTGGAAATACCGTCACAAATAATGAATAAAAATAAGCCGCACTCGTTCCTAAAACAATTAATGTATCCATTGTTGCTGTACGACGTTTCAAAGCTCTCCAGGCATTACGATAAAAGAAAGCCCCACACCAGAATTGTACGGGTGTAGCTAATAGTAACTGTACCCAGGGATTACTTAGAACTGGTGGAATAAAAGATGAATGCAATCCTATCATATGTGGTAGCGACCCCAAGATAATTTGAAAGCTGTGAATACTTGCAAATATCAATTTACGTGTAATAATGCGCGATTGAACTAAATAGGCTGCACTTTTTTTATCTTCTTCAACAGAATTTATAACCCCATCTGATTGAGGGTAGGACGAGTATCCAGCATTAGCGATCGCTGCTTGAATTTTTTCCAAATTAGTTCGCCACTTGTGATAACGAATGGTTGCAATTTCTGCACCAAAATTAACATTGCATTGTAATACGCCAGGTACGGCACAAATTGCTTTTTCAACGCTGTGAGCGCAAGCGGCACAACTCATACCACTTAATTTTAATGTGATAGTTTCCATATAAGATTCAACCCTTAATCAGTATTGTAGGGTGGGCATTACCCACCACATGAAACTTTTGGTGGGCAATGCCCACCCTACTAGGAATGACTAATTGTTTAGTAGTACCAAATGACCAAGTACAATGTTTACTTTAGAAGCAACTAACTTGATTTATATAAACAAGAAACGGTTACATTCTTAACTGGTTACTGGTCACTGGTCACTGGTCACTGTCTCCTACGTCTATTAAATGGTCGTAGCATAATAAAACCTGTTACGAGTAAGCCTAACAACGCCAAACCACTTAAAGCTGAATAAACTACATAACCAGACCCAAAAAATATCTTGCCACTATGGATTTTCCGGATGAATTTGACTGCAGTATCAAAATGCATCTCTTCCAAGATAGGCGAAACAGTTCCTGTCAAAGCCATCAACATGAGAGGTAAGGATACCATGATTGATATCTGTCGATGATATTTACGAAATAAAGATGAAACAGTTGCCATAAATTATTTGGCTCCTTCAAGGGTGAAAACTGAAAAGTGAAGAGTAAAGTATATAATATGAAGTACGAAAGTTAATATTTACATTCTTTTATCCTTTACTCTTCATATTTTTTAAATAGCAGGATAACCAATTGTGACTAGTGCTTGCCTAATTGTGACTTCTGATGTTTTTGTAGTAATACTTACAAGCTTTAGTCTTGGGTCTGTTTGTACTTTAGCATTTGCATCAATAGCTTTAATAGCTTTGATAATCTTGTTTGCACAGGTAGAACAAGCCATTTTTGGAATTGTTAATTGGAATGCCATAGTCATACCTAATTAAGATTGCGAACCGTCATCAAAACTAATGTCATTGCATTTCAAGGAAACTGTATCTTGATGAACAAGCATAGCGGCTAGTGCTGTCTCAGTCTCGCGTAAACGTTGTGCAATCAAATAACTAAAACTTCGCTTTAAAGCGATACCAAGATTGATATTTCCATTCATAAATCGATGGAAAGCTTCAGCAGTCAATTCCCATACCACACAAGATGTTATAGCGACTACAGAAGATGAATGAGGTCTACTCTCAAGAAAGGACATTTCACCAAAAATTGCAGGAGCAAGTGTACGCCGTAAAGTAATTTCTCGAAATTGGCTCAATTCATGTTCTGGTGTAAGTTTGCGAACCTGACAAACTCCTTCAAATAGGATGAGAAGAATTGGCTCTGTGGTGCCTTCTTCAATCAATCTTTCTCCAGATTGAACTTTGCGTACTTTACCATGAGAAAATAGCTTTTGTCTCTGATTTTGTGGTATTGAGAAAAAAGGTAAGTCGTTGAATTGACTGAGTAAATTGATATCTACTGCGTTCATGATTCTTGTCAATTGAAGTGTAAGTAATTGAGTAAGAGGTGTAAGTCTGAGTAGAAAATACGAAGAATAAAATTTTATTTTTACTCTTATCTTTCATATTTTCTAGGAAGAAATTTGTAAAACTACTCGAAAACGAGCTTTGTTGTAGAGCATTCGTTTGTAAGCTTCTGCCACATTTTCTAATGAGAAGACTTCAATTAGAGGTCGGATTTCACTTATCATGCAAAAGCTTAAGGTTTCTTCTGAATCTTTAGCGTGTCCGCTATGCCATCCTTGAACGGATTTTCTGCCTTTAATTAACTGTATTGGAGATATTTCTAGTGGTTCTCCTGATGCCCCTACAATTAACAACTTACCATTGACAGTTAACCCATTTACTAAAGAAGATATTGCTTTGCTATTTGGTGCTGTAGCTAAGATAACCTTTGCTCCCCCCATATCAATGAGTGTTTGTGCGGGATTAACTAATTCGGTATCGATGTAATCAGTTGCACCCATTTCGAGGGCAAGTGTTTTCTTATCTTGTCCGCGTGATATTGCCACAGTCTTAAAACCCATCTTACGGGCAAATTGAAGGGCTAAATGTCCCAATCCACCTACTCCTTGTACGGCAACAATATCGCCAACTCTGGCTCCAGAATTGCGTAAGGCGTTAAAGGTCGTAATTCCGGCACATAATAAAGGTGCTGCTTCAATTGAACTCAAGTCGTCTGGAATTCTAGCTAGTGCTGAGCTTGGTACAACTGTGTACTCTGCATAGCCGCCATCGAAATCTATTCCTGTGATGGCAGAATTTTGGCAATTGCTAAAGTCGCCTTGAAGACAAGGTTCGCACTGGAAACAATGTCCACCATGCCAACCAACACCTACACGTTGCCCTTGTTGCCAAGTAGTAACTCCTTCTCCAACTTTATCAATAGACCCAACAATCTCATGACCTGGTATGCGAGGATATTTTAATCCGTGCCAAAAACCTTCTTTGACAAAGACATCTCCATGGCAGATACCACAAGCTTCTATTTTGACGCGGACTTGATTGTGTTGAGGTTCGGGAATTTCTCGTTCGACAACTTCAAAATCACCACCAGGTCTGCTGACCTGAACTGCTTTCATTAAAGCCATAGTAGTATTCTTTAATTCTGTGTCAATACCGGACAATTTGTCTCTTTGAATTTGCTAAAATGCTGCGACGGTCAAAACTTACTGCGCCCGATCCGTATTGAACGACCATCATCAATCCTCCTAAAATAGCCAAATTCTTCATGAAATGACCTACTTGCATATGGTCGGAAAAATTTGTATGGAAAATGAATGTGACGGTAATAAGAAACTTAATAAGTGCGATCGCACCCCAACGAGCTTTGTAACCCAGTAACACTGATAGTCCAGCAGTTAGTTCAAGGACAATCGCGCTGACTAAGAAGAACCTAGTGAAAGGTATTCCATAAGCAGCCATAAATTGTTGCGTTACAACGGGATGCAAAATCTTATTAACGCCAGATTCAAGAAAAACGGAGGCGAGTGAAGCACGTGCAATAAGTGGAATATACTTGAGCATATTCTGTACTACAAGCGATAAACTTAAACGAAAGACTCTGTTGAAATCATTGTACTGAGGTCAGATGTTAACGGAGGTTCCATAATAGACAGAGAATTAGCTCGGTCATTACCGCTCCCGGTACTTGCAATATATGTCTCAATTTCTGGAGATGTAGAGAATGCAAGTGTTCTTGCAGGTAACGTTCCTTGATTTGTCAGTGCAAAGGAGTTACCTTCAGGTAGGAAGACAAAAGTATCTTGGGCTGCTGTAAATGATTCATCGCCCAGTTCAAAAGTGACATTCCCATCTACGACATAAAATCCTAGATCGGTTGGAGCAGAGAGTAGAGATTCGTTTTGAGTTCCCGGTTGAACGGAAACATCAAATAGGGATATTTTGCCATCTGTATCTGCAGCAGTTGCAACGAAAGTATAGTCGTCGTTTCCTAAAGTAACTTTCAGACGTTCTTCATCGTTTGGTAGTATTGTTGGAAAACTATCGGGTTTATCCCCATTTTCCAAAGTGTAGGTATTGTCCTCTCCAAAAGTAAGAACAAGTTCATCTTGCAATAATCCAACAATAGCACCATTGGTAGGATTGGTAATAGCTAATTCAAGAGTGTCTCCAGGTAATTCAGAACCATCTACAGGAATCTCTACGGTTTTTGTTCTTTCTCCAGCAGCAAAATCAACTGGAATTGCAGTACCGTTACTCAGAGCTAGTGTCGCACTTACATCTGTATCTGCTTGACCGGGACGTAGTAATGTTACTTCAGGAGTACCAGTGAGTGTCTGATTGAGTCCAGCAGAAGGAAAGATGATTGAATTTTGAGCCTCTACTCCATATTCAGCTAAAACCTCTGTGTAATTATCTAAGATTTCGCTAGGAGGAATTTCGTTGGGAGGTGGTTCTAAAATTGAGCCAGGTACGCCAACTGTTGCAAATGCTTTCTCTAAGCCTGATGGTAAAGTAAACTCTAGATGTCGTGATGGTGTGTCACCCAAGTTGACAAATCCATGAATGTCATCTTGATGTTTGTAGAGAAATGTTCCGGGAGTTGCCGTGAGCACTTCATCGTCTAATTGGTAAGAAATTTCTCCTTCTAGGATATAAGCAAACTCATTTTCTGTCCGGTGGATATGGGGAAAGGGACCACCTTGGGGAAGAGTGTAGAAGTCAAAGAGAGAATATTGCCCGTTAGTATCTTCACCATCTGCCACAAAAGTAGCATGGTCTCCAACCAACCAGTATCCCGGTCTATTTTGGTCGGGTAGTACGACTGGTTCTTGAGAATTTCCTACCAATGTGTCTTCTGTGAGATCTTGTTGACTTGTGTTGTACGGATCTTGAAGTGTTGTTGTTCCATTATGTGCCATGGTCATTGTCCTTAAAAAATTTACAAAGTTAAACTAATACCAATTTGAAAAAAGAATGCGGTAGATAATTTGGTAAGAGTTAAGTCTAAGTAAGGCTTTCCCAATCCAAAATCTAAAATCTAAAATCCAAAATGGTATATTGCTTACTACTAATTTGAGAAGTTAGAGTAACTACTCGTAGTATTTTCAACTGTTGTCTGCATACTAGTTTTAAGCTTTAAATGAGATGGAAAAAGACCAAAAGCTAGTAATCGAGCCGGAATATCGCGTAAAATTGGTAAATGCAGGTAGTGTGGTAGTTTTAATGTGTTGTCCGATTGAAGGGCTTTTGCCGTGATATTAGTTTGGATAAAGGACTGAAAAGCTTGAAGGATTCGCACTGATGATTCGCGACGGCGCTGTACTTGCGAGAGGTGGCTCAGTCTTAACTGACCTTTTTTGAGTGGTTCGCCAAGGATGTTCGCTGCTGTTGCTGCATCCTGGATTGCATAGTTAATGCCAACTCCACCAACAGGTGAGATGACATGGGCTGAATCCCCAATGAAAAGAAGCCCAGGACGGAACCATTGCTTCAAACAACCAATGTCAACAGACAGAAGTGATGCTTGTTTCCAATCTTTGATATGATGCACGCGATCGCTAAACTCTGGCACAATTTCAACAATGGACTCTTGCAATGCTTCTATACCAGCCGCAAGTAGTTGATTGTAGTCGCCTTTGCGAATGAGGTAAGCAAATTGCCAATTACTATCATAGGTATTATACATAACTATGACGCGCTTGGCTCCAAAGCGTGCAATGAGACCTTGTGGCTCATGAGAGTGTCTTGGAAGACGCAACCAGAGTAAATCCATTGGAGCAGTTGTCTTATCTTGTTGCATACCCGCCAACTGACGGATACGAGAAAAGCGCCCATCTGCACCAACGACTAGCTTGGCTCTCACCTCATGCCAGCCACCGTTTCCTCGGTATCGAACACCACTGATAATTCCATCTTCCTCAATCAGTTGCTGTACGTTCGCTCCCATAATTATTTGAAAGTTTGGGTAGCGTTTTGCTTCAGCAACGAGGAATTCAATAAACTTTGCTTGAGGAATAATAGTAGCATAAGGGTGTCGAGATTTCAACCGACTAAAATCTGCAAATGTGACACTTTGTTGGGGTGTCATGAATTCTATTTTGTCCGTTTTTGTATGAGGTACTTCTTGGAGCAAGCGTTCAGTGACACCCAGTTCATCCATAATTTCCATGGCTTGCGCGTGGATAATATCACCTCGAAAGTCTCGGTCAAAACTTTTGTGTGCTTCTAGCAATGTGACGGTAACACCTTGACGTGCCAAAGCCAATGCGAGTACAGCCCCTGTCGGTCCGCCACCAACAATACAACAACTCGTTTGTTGTATGTCAACAATAATACGTTCTGTCATTGGTATATTTGCTGAAGAGGATTTCGGAGTTGATGTCATAGACTGAGAATTTAGGAAATTGTTAGTGGTTGGTAGGGGCGCAAGGCCGCCGCGCCCCTACCAACCACTAACGTTTACTGTGCAAGAATTTCACCCACTATCCCAGCTGCAATTACGCAATCATCTCGGCTAATATCAAGATGAGTGACGGCTCTAACGGCTCGCTTCCCTGAAGAACTCAGAAATACGCCGCGATCGCGTGCTGCAGCTACCAAAGTTGGAGCGTCTAGAACATTGGGTGCTAATTGAAACCAGATGATATTTGTTTCAACTGTTGCGGGAGCGAGAATAATTCCAGGCGTCTGTGCTAATATCTGAGCCAGTAACTGAGCGTTAGCGTGATCGTCTGCCAATCGTTCTACATGATGCTGTAGCGCATAAATTCCAGCAGCAGCCAGAATTCCTACCTGTCTCATAGCACCGCCAAACATTTTCCGCAAACGATGGATACGATGAATGTGCTCCTTAGAACCGCAAACAACACTTCCTGCTGGTGCGCCCAAGCCTTTGGATAAGCAAAACGTGACGGTATCAAATGGTTCTGACCAAGTTTTTACTGTCACGCCACTCGCAACCTCAGCATTAAAAATACGAGCGCCATCTAAGTGCAATGACATTCCATATTCGCGAGCAATAGAAGCAGGCGATCGCAACTCATCAATATCCCAAACCCAACCCCCTCCACGGTTGTGGGTGTTTTCAAAAGCAACAACAGTTGTTGGGCTTTGGTGATGATTATCTGGTTTGTAAGCAGCACTAATATCATTAGCCGTAAATCGACCATTGTTACCAATCGTTTGAAATTGCAAACCGTTGAGAGCAGCACCTGCTCCTCCTTCATATAAGTAACAATGGCTACCCAAACCTATAATCACCTCATCGCCCGGTTTAGTAAGCGCACCTAATGCGATTTGGTTTGCCATCGTACCTGTAGGAACAAACAATGCAGTTTCTTTACCTGTAAGATGGGCTGCATACTCCTCTAGCTGACGGACAGAAGGGTCATCTCCGTACACGTCATCGCCAACTTTAGCAGAAGCCATAGCTTGACGCATGGCGGAGGTTGGTTGCGTTACTGTATCACTCCGGAGGTCGATCATGATTGGGGATTGGGGATTAGCGATTGGTCAGGTGGTCAGGTGGTCACTGGTCACTGGTCACTGAATTATTTAAATTCCCAGTTCGTAAATAACAAAGCTTTGGTATTCCGGTGCATAGGAAGGACCAAAAACTTTCTTGGAGATTTGTCGGAAGTTACCGAGCCTAAACTCCTGCTCCACAATCAATGGAGACATTTTATGCTCAATACCTAACCCTGTAATTAGGTCATCATGAGTTGCTCGCAATTCTTCGATCGCAACACCAATACAGTTGCGATCCATAGCGAAGTCAACAACATATCTATACCAAGTCCACAGTGCTTGCTGCCGACGACGTTCGAGATCCAATGCTGCTTCTGGAATATGACCCGTTTGCTGATAATTCTCTACCTCTTCTACAGTGGTTAAAATATACCCATTAGCAATGTGGAGTAATTCAGCATTAGCTATGCGTTTTGCGTGATGGTTTTCGCAATACTCAGGGCAAAACTCATCACCTACAATGATAACACCATCTTGATGTAATATGTGCTTGGCATGAGACAAGTAGTTTTTCGGAAGATGGTGATGTGCTCCCCAAGAGAGAACGATATCTACAGTTTCATTCCACTCCTCAAAAGAACCGGAGAACACTTTAGCATTAGCATCAGTTGCTAAACGACGTTCTAATTTAGCGGTAATCTCTGGTTCATCCTCATTGGCAATCAGTTCTATTTCAGGTAGACGTTTTGCTAACTTTGAAGCAAAATATCCAGTTCCACACCCAACATCGAAGACGCGAATTGGTCGTCCCAATTTTTGAGAATGTTGTTTAATTAGCCTAATGATGTAAGCATCACCTTCAGGTATTTGGGGATGCCCTTTACGCATTTGCGCTGCAATATCGATTTCCTCAGACTGGACATCATTGGGAAGATTTTCAGATACAAAAACAGACATAAGACTCCTTAAGGTTTCAATTGGGCATTGGGCATTGGTCACTGGTCAGGTGGTCACTGGTCAGGTGGTCACTGGTCACTGGTCAGGTGGTCACTGGTCAGGTGGTCACTGGTCACTGGTTCCTAGACTCTACACAAACCTATATTTGGCTTAGTGACGACATATACGCCGTCAATAGCCCCTGCTGCTGAGAGTGAAAAGAACCCTTCAACTGCATTAAAGAAATTATTTGTGGCTTGGACTGAAGAATCGGTAGACTTGTCTTTTAATGCCAGAGCTTGTTTATCTTGGCGAAGCTCGTGGTTTTCTTTGATTCGCTTTGACATCTCGTTGACGGCAAACTCAGTAACGCCTTCTTGTGCATCTACTAAGTCTTCTACTCCAGACACTAGGTTTAGGAAAGCAAGTTTTAAATCGGCACCGCTAAAGTCATGGCGGCTTAATTTTTGTGCTTCCCAAAAATAGGAATCTTTACCACGGTTTTGGTCGTAGAAAGCTGAGACAAACACGAGAAAACGCAAGTATGCTTGTCTGTAGCTCTTGTCGTAGAATGTGGCGGCTTGTGCTTCGTCAATCTCACCACGCAAGATGCTTGCAACGCTTGCAGCTGCTAAGAGTGCGCTGTAAGTGGCAAGATGAACTCCACTAGATAATAGCGGATCTAAGAAGCAAGCTGCATCTCCTGACATGAAGTAGCCCGGACCTGAGAAGTAATCAGAGGTGTAAGAATAGTCTTGCTCGACTTTGACTTCTGATACTAACTGACCAGGCTCAATCATATCAGAGATGAGAGAGCATTCTTTAATGGCTTCTGAGTATATCTCCTCTAACTTCTTATTGCGTCTTTCTTTATAAATATCTTTGTGCATCACCACTCCGATACTCATAATCTCTTCATCTAGTGGAATTCCCCAGAGCCAACCTTCTGGAATAGAACCGACTGCGATCGCTCCTTCTTTACCTTGAGGTAATCTTTTAACGTTCTTCCAATAGCCCCAGATAGCTATATTTTGAAATACGTTATGGTTTCGGCGATTTTTTAGGTAGCGTGTTGATAAAACACCCGCACGACCGGAAGCATCAATGACGAAATCAAAAGAGATTTCTCCTGTTATACCATTGGATTGAGACCAAGTAGCGCTTTTTGGACGATTTTCATCAAAGGAGACTTGACGAATTTCCGTTCCCTCAAAGACTTTCACGCCTTGGCTTTTAGAATGTTCTAAAAGTAGGTGGTCAAAGTCAGCACGACGAACTTGAAAGCTATATGTGTGGTTGCCGCTAAGTTCTCCAAAATTGAGGCTCCACTTCTCTTTGCCCCATTCCAAATAGGCTCCAGGTTTACGCTGAAATCCTTGTGCTTCAACCTTTTCCCGCACGCCTAATAAATCAAATATTTCTAAAGCTGATGGTAGAAGCGATTCACCAATGTGATATCGCGGAAAAAAATCCCGTTCTAACAAAGTCACGTCAAAACCCTCTCGCGCTAATAAAGTCGCAGCAGTCGATCCAGCAGGCCCGCCACCGATGACTAAAATTTGAGTAGAATTTGGTATATTGGACATAACAGGATTCTTTTCCTTTATGGTTGTAGAGTTCTGAAAACAATGAATTCAGTTAACTTCTCCGTTAAGTAAGGCATAACAAGCTTTTCTCCAAGGCTGCTAAAACCTTTCTGAATGGAGAAGTTTTATCTAGGGACAAGTATGAAAGAATTAACGAGCCGTTATCCCTCACACTTTCTTCTTTTCCAAAGCATTAGCTACATTCGGCAAATCTCGCATTAATTCCTCAAATCCTTCCCATGTTAGAGATTGAGCACCATCAGAAAGGGCTTTGCTCGGATTGGGATGAACTTCAATCATCAAGGAGTCTGCACCAGCAGCAACAGATGCCTTTGCCATTGTTGGCACAAACTCAGATCTACCAGTAGCATGGCTAGGATCGACCATGATGGGCAAATGAGTGAGCGAGCGCAAAACCGGAATTGCAGATATATCAAAGATATTGCGAGTGTATTGGCGATCGAAACTGCGGATACCACGTTCGCATAGTATGACGTTGGGATTACCAGCAGCCAAAATATACTCGGCTGACATCAACCATTCTTCAATGGTAGCTGACAATCCGCGCTTCAAAAGAATAGGCTTTCCAGTTGCACCAACCTTCTTAAGCAGTGAGAAATTTTGCATATTGCGAGCACCCACTTGCAACACATCTGCGACAAATGCAACTTTCTCTATATCTGTTGTATCCATCACTTCCGTAATAATTCCCAGTCCAGTAGCTTCTCGTGCTTTGTTTAAAAGCGATAAAGCACTTTCTCCATGACCTTGGAAAGCATAAGGGGAAGTACGGGGTTTATATGCCCCTCCTCGAAGAAACTTAGCTCCAGCGATTTTTACTCTCCGGGCTGTTTCTACAATCATCTCCTCATTTTCTACGGAACAAGGTCCCGCTACAACTACCAAAGGATGATTTTGACCAAAAGTTACAGAGCCATTAGGAGTGTGTACAACTACATCAGTCGGTTGGTGAGAGTGAAATTCTAGAGAAGCCCGCTTAAAAGGCTTTTTCACCCGAATAACCTGCTCAATACAGTGACTCAAATTTTGAATTTGTTGCGGGTCAATCTCTGCTGTCTCACCTATTAAACCGATCGCCACTTTGTGCTGACCTACTGATTTTTCTGGAGTGATATTCCAACTGCGAAGTTCTTGAATGATTCGTTCAATTTCTTCTGATGGGCTACCAGATTTCATGACAACAATCATAGATTAAGAATCCTCCTAAAATAACAGTAGCTTATGGTGTTCTTGATTCAGTTGTTACCAGTTGTCTTTGTCTACTCCCCCTTTTTCTTTGTTTCTTAAAGCTTACTGTAGTTAAAAAGCGCTTGCCAACAGTCTATCTTTTGAAAACTAACAATTCTTTCGCTCATGTTTAATTTGAGACACGATAAATTAAATTTGCAATTTTTCCGGAGAGCATATATATGTTTAGTATTGTGCAATAAAGATGTTATAGATAAGAACCTTAACGCGAGAGTAAGTACTCTATATGAGTGTTTCAAAAAGAAAATAAGATTCCTATATGTAATTAAGTACTTTAAATTTGTAATATCTGGAAAAAAATAGAGATGATAAAATATTTTTATAGAAGGTTATTTAAAGATTAGAATAATATCTTATACAGTTTTCATATGAAGATGCTTAGAAAGAACCCCACCGCCTGCGGCATCTCTCCTTACCCCCCTTATAAAGGAGGGGAAACAGGAAATTTATTTTCCTCCCCTTTGTAAGGGGAGGTTAGGAGGGGTAAAAATAATGTGCAGCTTAATAGAGAATTGGTATTAGAGGATGTTTGTAAAGTCTACCGTTGTATCAAGATCCCCCCTAGTCCCCCTTTTGAAGGGGGATTTAGGGGAATCGAGAATAAGAGCTAACCATTTTGTTGCTCTTCCTTGTATTGGGCTTTGTACTGAGCAAGATGTGCTCTTCTCCAGGCTTGGGGAGTCGTACCATGATACTGGCGAAACTGACGAAAGAAATGAACTGTGTGATAATAGCCAACTTGAGCAGCGATTTCTTCTACTCTTTGATTAGTTTCCAAAAGTAGGGAACGTGCTGCTGCCATTCGTCGCTCGATAATCCAGCCTTGTACAGTTTGTCCTGTTTGTCGTCTGACAAGATTAGTGAGATAGGCTGGAGAATAGCCTACAGTTTCAGCTACATCACTCAAAGTTATTGGTTGGTTATAGTTTGCTTCAATGAAACGGAAGACTTCTTTCAAATCAGGATCGGATGGCAGAATTGATTGTGGCTCGTCCAATTTCACCGTGTTATTGGATGAGAAGTTTTGCTTTGCAGAAGGAACTTCCAGGCTTTTAGAACTAGAGTTTAGAAAAGTCTCAGTAGTTTTTGTTGAAGTATGTGTAGTAGCCGCAGACGCACTACAACTATCTTCAGAGAGACTTTCTGTTACTGATGCGGATGCTCCATACAATGTTTTCAGGAGAGCTTGTCTGTGCAAGCGAGTTGCGATCGCTTTGAGTAATTCATCTAACGTACAAGGTTTTGTGATGTAATCATCGGCTCCCAATTCCATGCCTTTACGGATATCAGTACGACTGACTTTAGCGGTGACAAAGATAAAAGGAATAATTGCTGTGGCTGGGTTTTGACGCAATGCCATCAGAATTCTAAAACCATCAAGTTTCGGCACTAAAACTTCGCTGATGATTAGATCGGGTAACTCTTGTTGTGCTCTTTGAAGTGCGATCGCGCCGTTTTCAGCACTAATCGCATGGAAACCTTCAGCTTTTAGGCATGAAAGAAAAAGTTTTCGGGTTTCTGCTTTATTTTCAATTACTAAAATTTTCTTCACCGTTTCCTTTGCCATCCAAGTACGGGTTTATGGACAATTCACAGGTGTACAGTGACAAACCACTTAGTCAAGTGACAAGTTACTTTATAATGTAGTGCTTTCCCAATATAAAAAATAAAGTCTAAAAGCTGAAGAATTGAGCATAAAAAAGTGCTAAAGCTAGCACAAGTACCCGAATTTATTCTAAAAGTATGCAGAATATAAAATCTAAGTTTGGAACCTATAGCAGTCATTACAATAGGGAGATAGTCACAAGAAAATTCGCGACTACAGCAACAGACCACTGTAGAAACTTGTATTATCTTCTGCAAAAGAGCTAAGCGCGTAGGATATCCGAAGGACATGGGGCGAAGTTGGGAGCGAGGAAAACCTTTTAGCCTACTTCTCCGTGCGAAGCACTGCCTCCTGAATTCATTCATAGGGTTAACTTCATACTTCATACTTCCGACTTTATTTTTGAGGTCACGTAAGTTATGGTTGTACAAAATATCGAGGCAATTCAAAAAAGATTGCCAAAATTTTTGGTTGTCATTTCACCGCGAATCCGCGATCTGAAGAGAAATGCTCTTGCAGAACTTTAAGGGAAAGGACAGACTCGTTGCGCGTCCGGTGTTCTCTTACAAACCAATTGATACTTCACCCTGGTTAGTAAGATTTCTGTTGCGGTAAGATTTGCCACACAGAAGGTTTGACGGAGCTGATTAATTCCCTTCGAGAGAATATCAGATTTCGTAATAACACACAAGTATGAGGTTGCCCCAGAATGTATTGTTTTTAATAGGAGTTGATTTAATTGATACTAAGTTTACATCATACCAATCGTTACTCTGACATAGAGTCACTTAAAAGCAAAAGTCAGCATTTGTAGACTTTATACTGCAAATCCTAAATTGCTTCTAACTTGTTAGTGTGACACACTGAGAGCTATGGTTGTACGTAAATTTAATAAATAATTTAAACAAATTAAGTAAATCTAACGAAACAAACAGAGGACAATTCCCGTAGTTGACATTTAAGCAAAAACTTAAATATAATCTGTATAGTTAAGTAAAAGCTTAACTATACAGATAGCTTCCAACTTACTTAGACGCCTGATATTCAAGCGCCTTATCCATGACATAAACTTTGGAGCAAAAAATATGAGTTCCACGAATTTCCCCATTCCCATTGTCATTCAACCGTCAGACAAAGGGGAGAGAGCTTTTGACATCTATTCTCGTCTGTTAGCAGAGCGCATTATTTTTTTAAAAAGTGAAGTGACTGATGAGATAGCTAATTTAATTGTTGCTCAATTGTTATTTCTGGATGCTGAAGATCCAGAGCGGGACGTGTTCTTGTACATTAACAGCCCTGGTGGTTCAGTCACAGCAGGAATGGCGATTTACGACACTATGAATCAAATTCACTCTGAAGTATGCACTGTTTGCGTTGGTTTTGCAGCTTCAATGGGTGCATTTTTACTTTCTTCGGGAGCAAAAAGTAAAAGATATGCTTTACCCAATGCTCGGATTATGGTTCATCAACCATCAGGCGGTGTTAAAGGTGCAGCAGGTGACATTGAAGTAGCAGCTAGAGAAATTTTGCATACCAAACAAACTATCAACAAGATATTGGCTGCAAATACTAATCAACCTCTAGACAAGATTGAACGAGATCTAGAACGAGACTTTTATATGAGTGCTGAGGAAGCAAAAGCCTATGGATTAGTAGATAGCGTTATTTTGAAGACTCTTACATCTGTTCCTCATTTAACGCACTCTTTAACCGAAAAATATCAATTGAATGGACACTAGACATTTCAGAGAAAGAATGTAAAGACGTGTCGTGGCATTTTTTCTACTCCCTTTCCGCTCTAAAATTACCGATCTTTGTAGGGTGGGCAATGCCCACCGTTCCCGCTTTGGTGGGCATTGCCCATCCTACGTGTTTGGGTAGTATAGCTGACAATTCAGGAGTAGATGAAAATGTGCCATATAAAATCTCACTCCCTACTCCCCTATTTCTTCAGAGGTTTTGATGAAAATTCTAGTTATTGGCGGTACAAATTTTATCGGTCCTCATGTTATACGCCATCTGTGTCAATTAGGACATGAGGTAACTGTATTTCATCGAGGACAAACCATCGCTGAATTACCGACAAATGTACGTCAGATTTTTGGCGATACCCTTCATCTCCAGAAGTTCAAAAGCCAATTTGAGGAAATAGCACCTCAAATTGTAGTCGATATGATTTTACTCACAGAACAAGATGCAGTGGCACTCATGAACACATTCAAAGGAATTGCCAAGCGTGTTGTTGCTATTAGCAGTATAGACGTATACCGTGCTTACAGCGTTCTTTTAGGACAGGAGTCTGAAGTCATTTCAGTACCATTGACAGAAAATTCTCCATTACGCCAACAACTTTATCCTTTTCGGGAAATGCCCGAAAGACCCCTCAATACACCAATAGATTACGAAAAGATTTTGGTGGAACGAGTAGTTATGTCAGAACCCACATTACCTGGAACAATTGTAAGGCTGCCAATGGTTTACGGTTCAAACGATCCCCTACGCCGTTTACATCCTTATTTACAAAGAATAGATGATAACCGCCCTGTCATTATATTAGAAGAAAGCTTAGCTCAATGGCGAGGTGCTTATGGATATGTTGAGAATGTAGCATACGCAGTAGCTTTAGCAATATGTCATGAAGAAGCGAGCGATCGCGTCTACCATGTTGCCGATCGAGAAGCCTTAAGTGAAGCCGAACGCATAGACAAAATTGGTCAATTAACAGGATGGCAAGGTCAAGTTTTGGCTGTACCCAAAGAAAAATTTCCCACTGAGTGGAAATTGACAGTTAATCCCAAACAACACTGGTTAATAGACTCAAGTCGCATCCGTGAGGAATTAGGATATACAGAAGTTGTATTTCCAGATGAAGCACTGTTAAAAACTATTTATTGGGAACGAGCCAATCCTCCAAAAAATTCTCATCAATCAGCATTTCCTTGGTTACTTGATTATGCAACTGAAGATGCAATATGGTGCTGCAATTGATGACTATATAAATAGCTTACTAACTTGAGTTTGAGCTTATGTTTTATCCCCCTTAGAAAGGGGGAAATGGAATTTCCAGTTCCCTCCCCTTTCCAAGGAAAATTATAAAGATCTATCTTATAATTTAATACAGGAAAATCGGATTTCCAGTTCCCTCCCCTTGGAAAGGGGAGGGTTAGGGTGGGGTACATTCGGCGTGTACGCGATAGCTTTTTAAGAATGGCTAAGAAGGATCTTGATACAACAGTAGACTTTACAAACAACCTCTAATAATAAAACCATCAAAAACAGTAGCTTGAAACACACTTCATCAAATCTTAAAAATTATTAAACAATAAATGTAAATTCAAATAATATCAATTTATACTGTTATTCAACAAGAGCTTTTATAAAGAGAAAAAATTAAATATTCTCCGGAGCAAGAAAGAACCAATGGAATAAAAAAGTAGAAGAGAGACATTTTAAAATCTTCAAGAAAAAAAGTGTCTCATTTTTTACTTATTAAGTTAAAAATATGCATACCCTTATTCATTGGCTTAGCGCATCCGCTATTCAAGCGTTTGCGTTTGTATCTTTTGTTGCCATAGCACAACAAAGTCCAATTCCGGAGCAACAAAAACCAATACAAAAACTTTGTTCCTTTGATACAGTAGAGAATTTATTGCCTCCCATAGCAAGCCAACAAAGTAGTTCGCCATTTGCTTATCTTGCACAACAAGGTTTTGTACAAGACGCAGAAGGTTCTTGGGTTTGTTACGTTAACGATTCAAAAAAAGAATGGCGTTACTATACTTTATTTAAAGTACAACAAATAGGTGAAAAACTCATTGCCACTTCTTTTTTAGAAAATGGTAATTGGGTAGATGGACAAGAAATCCGAAGCCTAAATTTATTTATGACCTTAATTGAGAAAAATATCCGTACAACTGAGGGCAATCGTCAAAGTATTCGCAACTACCTAGGAACTTTTATTTCTTTAGTTAAGCAAGGTAGGGTTCCACCTTTACCTCGTGGTTATCTTTTCGATCAACCAAATCGCGGTTTTGTGTCTTATCACTCCCTCGCTAGCGGAAAATTTAAAGGTACAGCCATTACGATCAATCTTAATATTAAATAGTTAGTTGTTAGTTATTAGTAGGTAGGGCATTGCCCACCACCAAGTCTTTTGGTGGGCAATGCCCACCCTACAGTACTCAAAATTATTTATAAATGATTTAGGATGGCTATAGTGGTTAGTAATTTTTTGTTAGTAGTTATTGCTTGTTATTAAGACTAACCACTATCTACTAACAACTAACCATTCAACACAAGCTGTAAATTACTTAACAAATCATCCAAAGAGAAAGGCTTCGGCAAAACAGTTGTGACATTATCTTTTAAAAATTTCAGCATCTCATGGTTCGATCCCAACCCGCTAAAACCAACTATCTTAATATTTGGATTAATTTTTCTTAAAATACGGATTGTTGTTGGTCCATCCATGGAAGGCATCATCATATCAATTAAGACAACGTTTATTTCGTGGATATGTTGCGTATATAGAGCGATCGCTTCCATCCCATCGCGAGCAACTAAAACTTTATAAGCATTTTTTTCTAACAAAGTTTTAGTCATTTCACAAATTGAGTCATCATCATCAACCACAAGAATCAACTCTCCATGCCCTAGCGGTAATTTCTCGTTATCTATTGTTAATGTATAGTCTGTTTCTACTGTTTGGTTTACTGGTAAATAGATCTGAAATTCCGTTCCTTTTCTTACCTCACTTTTCACGCTCGCAAATCCCTCATGGCTTTTAACAATACCCATCACTGTGGATAACCCAAGCCCCGTACCTTGCCCAACTTCTTTTGTTGTGAAAAAAGGTTCAAAAATTCTGTCTATAATTTCTTTGGGAATACCTATTCCCGTATCAGTTACTGCGATCGCAACATAAGGTCCCACTTTAGCATCCATATTTTTACGTGTATGCTCGGCATCTATCCAAACATTTTTTGCAGAAATTCGTAAAGTTCCACCTACTGGCATTGCATCGCGAGCATTTATACAGAGATTCATCAGAACTTGGTGAAGTTGAGTCGCATCACCACGAATACTCCAGAGGTTTGGTCTGGGAATATCTAAAACGATATTGATAGATTTAGGAAATGATTGCTTGATAATCTGCTCGACTTCTAAAATTAAATGCCTAACTTGTAAAGTAGCAAATTGTACTTCACTCCCTCGAGAGAAGTACAATACTTGTTTGACTAAATCTGCTGCCCGTCTTACATTATTTTCTAATAAAGCAATCCATTGCCGACTTTGCTCACCTGAAATTTTTGTTTCTAACAGTTGAATTATCATCATCATTGGGGTTAGGGTATTGTTGAGATCGTGGGCAATTCCACTTGCTAGAGTTCCCAAACTTTCCATGCGTTGCGCTTGCAGAAATTGTGCTTCTAGTTGTTTCTTCTCTGTTATATTGGTGTTGACAGTCAAGATAGAATTAGGCTGTCCTTCTATATTATCAATCGATGTCCATCGGCTAGCAACAATAATTGAGTTTCCTGTTTTTGTCACTTGATGTAGCTCACCCTGCCAAGAACCAGTCTCTGCCAAAGTTTGTTGGATATTATCGAGTTGAGAAAAAGTTTCCGATTTATACAAAACTTTACGAGCATTTTTACCAATAACTTCTTTGGCTGTCCATCCATAAAGATTTTCAGCCCCTTTATTCCAAAAACGAACGATCTCGTTTGTATCTCGAACAAAAATTGCATCTGTGGTAATATCAAGTAATGCAGCTTGTTCTTGAATTTTCTTTTCAGCTTGTTGGCGATCGCGAATTTCAGTTTCCAAACGAATATTTTGTTCTTGAAGTCTTTTTGTTAAATTTCTCAAGCTGAGATGAATTTTGACTCTTGCTAAAACTTCTTCATTTTCTAATGGCTTAGTAATGTAATCGACAGCCCCTAAACTTAAACCCTTAATCTTATCGGTTTTTTGTACCAATGCCGTTAGGAAAATGATAGGGATATCCTGAGTTGCTACATGACTTTTCAAACG
The DNA here is from genome assembly GCF_045865695.1 of Scytonema hankhaensis NUACC26. Taxonomy (NCBI): domain Bacteria; kingdom Bacillati; phylum Cyanobacteriota; class Cyanophyceae; order Nostocales; family Scytonemataceae; genus Scytonema; species Scytonema hankhaensis. Next base: position 37,463 of record NZ_BAACAP010000215.1, on the reverse strand, counting down.
GCGGCAAGTTTCAAAACCATCCATACTTGGCATCACAATGTCTAACAATATCAGATCTGGATAAGAAGTTTCCGCTATCTGTATTGCACTCTCCCCATCATCAGCTACTAAAACTTGAAAATCGTTATTTGATAGTAAAGCAAGCAAGATCTGTAGGTTGATAGGATTGTCATCAACGATAAGAATGGTGTTTTTTTCTCGATTACTAAGATTCATTGAATCCTCTAACAATTGATTTAAAAATTGTCAATTAATTTTTTTAGATTGATAATCATTATGTATAACAAGCATCAATTGCAGACGCTTGCTATTCAATTAATTTCTGACAACTCCCTTAGTTTTGTATTCATTACGTAATTGAAAGTTAAAATACTTAACGTTTAGTAAACTTAATTGAAGTGAGCGCTTACATATAAATCTTGTTTAATTTACATTAGACATCTCCAAAAAGTTAATTATGCATCACCCAAAAGTATTAGTAGGGGCGCGGCGGCCTTACGCCCTTACATCTCTTTCAGAGAGGTTTATAAATGAGTACCACTTCTTAATTCATTGTTAAAGCTGTGTTACTTAACACAGTACTTAGCAGATATTTAAAAACAAAAGTAATATTGGGGTAAACAGACATGGCTAAAAGTATTTACGCACTGCTTGTCGGTATAGATCGATACGACCCTAATTCAGTTTCCCAAGTTCCTTCATTACAGGGGTGTGTCAATGATATTGCAGCAGCGCAAGAATATCTAAAAGAACGAACAAAAGATGGTGAATGGCAATTGATAGAACCTTTGATTCTCAAGAACGAACAAGCGACTCGCGAAGCAATTATCAAAGGCTTTAAGGAGCATCTGTGTAAAGCTGACAGTAGTGATGTTGTGTTTTTCTATTATGCAGGTCATGGAGGTCAAGAAAAAGCTCCAGAGGAATTTTGGGTTTTAGAACCAGACCGTTTAAATGAAAGCTTGATTTGCTATGATAGCCGCACAGAGAATGGGAAAGACCTTGCAGATAAGGAGTTATCTTATCTCATCTCTCTAGTAGCAAAGAAAGAGCCTCATGTTGTCATTGTGCTTGATTGCTGTCACTCTGGTTCGGGAACGAGAGATTTAGCACCAGATGTGAGAGTGCGTCGCGGTCCCGTAGATAATCGAGAGCGGGATTTAAAGAGCTATTTATTTTATGAAGACCAAGCTGCATTGGACGAGATCTTAACGTCTTCTCGCAGTTTAAAAGAACAGAAAAAGACGACTGGTGTTGTTCTACCACCAAGAGGAAAGCATATCATGTTTTCCGCTTGTAGGGATTACGAGTTAGCTAAAGAGTATAAAGGCGATAACGGTGAACCAAGAGGAGTTTTTTCCTACTTCTTCCTGCAAACGCTTCAACGGACTAATGGTCAGATAACTTATCGAGATTTAGCTAGAAATATTAATGCAATTGTCAGTGGTAAAGTAAAGGAACAATCGCCACAAGTTGATGTAACCAATCCCCAAGAATTAAACCAGCCTTTCTTGGGTGGTGCTATTGGCGATCGCGATGTGTTCTTTGCCCTAACCTATAACAAGAATGAGAATGGTTGGGTCATTGATGGTGGGAGTCTACACGGTCTGAAAGCTTCTCAAGAAGCAGAAACTTTGCTGGCAATTTTTCCCATAACAGCTAATACAGAAGAGTTACGTAACCTTGATGCTGCTTTAGGGGAAGTAAAAGTCATCAAAGTACTTCCTCAACGGAGTAAAGTCCAAATTACCAAAGGTGAAGAAAAATTATCTAATAAAGAAAGTTATAAAGCTGTACCTATTAGCTTGCCATTTCCACCTTTAAAGATTTACTTTAAAACTAATGAAAGTGATGCTGTAGGTATAGAATTAGCACGGAAAGCCTTACAAACATCCGGACTGAGAAATCAACCTTCCTTGTATGTGCGTGAAGTAGAGCAAGCTACAGATGCCAATTACTATATAGTTGCCAATCAAAATCAGTACGGAATTTTACAACGTGAAGATTTAAGCCTAGCGATCGCTCCAATTCCAGAAGCTCCAAATCGCGAAGGTTACACATCCGAAATAGCTTCAGAACTCGTGACACGTCTAGAGCACATAGCCCGTTGGAAGAATGTTTTAGATCTCTCCACTCCTGCAACAAGCCGCATTAAACCTGATGATATAGAGATGGAGATTACAATTCTTTCAGGACAGCAAGAGTCGCCATCAAGTTCGGAATTGCGGGTAGAGTATACATATGACAGTAACAATAATGAGTGGCAAGGTCCAGTTCTTCTAGTTAGATTGAAAAATCGTAGTTTTAAAACTCTTTTTGCCAACATCTTACTGCTCTCAGAAGATTACGCAATCAATGCCGATCTGTTTGAGCAAAAAAGCAGTATCCGTTTAAGACCTAGCGATAGTGGAGAGGCTACATCTGTTGAAAGCGAACTCACTTTTTACATACCAGACGCATTTTTAGAACAGGGGATTACAGAGTATAAAGATATTTTCAAATTAATTGTCTGTACTACAGAATTTGATGCCAGTTTGCTACAGCAAGACGGATTAAATCCTCCCCCACAAGAGCGTTCATTAGAAGAGTATAGAGGAACTTTAGATCGGTTATTAGATGGAGTTCATACCCGCAATGCTGTGAGAGCACAAGGTAATTATGATGATTGGATGACAAAAGAGATTTCTGTCACTTTAATACGACCGCAAGACACCAGACAAATTAAATCTAATAGTAGTACTTCATTACAAGATGGTTTAGTTGAAGTACAACCCCATCCCAGCTTGCACGCGAAAGTAAATTTGACGACAGTACCCCAAGCAAGTCGAGATTTAGGTAACCTAATTTTGCCTGCTATACTACGTCAAGAACCCAGAGTTAGTCAATCTTTTGAGATTACAAGTAGCCGAGGAAGCGATCCGGGATTGAGCGCAATAGAGTTAAGCGATATCGAAGACTATACTGTCGTCAACAAAGATACTCCTTTGAAGATAGTACTTGACAAAGGTTTAGCAGAGGATGAATACCTCTTACCATTTGCTTATGATGGTGAGGATAAGTTTTTCTTACCTTTAGGACGGGGAAAAAGCACAGAAAACGGCAAAACGGAGATTGTTTTAGAACGTTTACCAAAACCAAGTACGAGCAGTCGTAGTTTGCAAGGTTCTATCAAAATTTTCTTAGAAAAAGTTGCTCATCAAAAATTTGGAACGCCGTACAGTTACCCTCGACTTTGCTCTGTAGTCAACGTTGACGATAAAGATAAGGTCACTTACGAAGGTGATAAGGAGAAAATTAAAGCACAAGTCGCTCAAGCACAAAAAATTATTCTCTTCATTCATGGTATTCTTGGGACTACACAAGGTAGTCTTTCCTCCATTAATAAAGCCAAAGTGACAGTTAATGGGCAAGAGCACATTTTGAAAGAACACTACGACCTAGTATTGTCATTTGATTACGAAAATCTTCAAACCACTATTGAAGAAAACGCAAAACTTTTAGAACAACGATTGCAAGAAATTGGATTGGGAGCTAATCATGGTAAAGAATTACATATAATAGCTCACTCTATGGGTGGTTTGATAGCTCGATGGTTTATTGAGCAAGAAAGTGGCAATGAAGTTGTACAACATTTAGTGATGTTTGGTACGCCTAACGGTGGTTCTCCCTGGCCTACCGTTCAAGATTGGGTATTTACAACTCTTAGTTTAGGGTTAAATCAGCTTTCATCCATTGTTTGGCCAACAAAAATTGTAGCTGCACTACTTGAACTTTTGGAAAATAACGATCTTTCTTTGGAGCAAATGCATCCAGACTCAGAATTTCTCAAAGCGATCGCATCCTCTGCAGATCCTCACGTTCCTTACACAATTGTTGCAGGTGACAGGTCATTAATACCAGAGGTTTTAGATGAGAAATCCGGTCAACTCCATCGATTAATGCAAAAGCTATTTGGTAAAGCAGTGGATAACGCAATTGATTTAGCGTTCTTTAAGCAACCCAACGATCTTGCCGTCAGTTTAGCTAGTATTACAAGTGTAAGTCGTGACAGAACACCGCCACCGAGAATATTAGAACCATATGTTGCATGCGATCACGTGACTTACTTTACTCTTCCGCCTGGGTTAGCAGCGCTATCAAGAGCGATCGGTGACCAGTGACCAGTGACCAGTGACCAGTGACCAGTGACCAGCGCTCGGTAGTCGATTCTCGTTCCCAGGCGGAGCCTGGGAATGCCTCTTCAGAGGCGGAGCCTCTTTTATTCACTTGAAGAACTCCGTTCTAACAGTACCATCTGGCATAATAGTGTTGCACAAGGTAAGATATTTTTTTAGACGTATTGACAAAATACACTTATTTTTAAGTTATTATTGCTCATATTTACGGCTTTGTGCCTAGATATGCGGAGGTTTTTAGAAGCGGCAGAAACCCTGGTTTGTATTGCTACTTAGTCTGTCCTTTTACTGATTAGTGCAGGATGGCGTCATCTGCCATATTCCTAACTTAACCTCTTACTCACCTGCTTATTTACCCATTCTGTTACTCTTTTATAAAATGTATCCTCTAAGAACAGCGCTTCTTTGAGGTTAGCTACAGACCTTTCTTGGCTGAATAGCAGTGCGGGTGGATGTGGTAATGGATGTGGGCGAGAACCGTTGAGTTCTTCTGTTCCAAAATATGCGTCAAAACAAAGTACTGCTTTTTCCTCATTCAAGGTTAGAGTAGCACTGGTGCGTAAGGTTTCCCCAAGCCACTCCGTCACACCCCACTCTCTCTCCCATTGATACGTTATTCCAGGTTCTGTAGACTCTACGATCGCGATCGTCGCTTCTCTACTTCTAGCATACTCAATTAGCAAAATGAGTGATTGTGCTGATACCATTTTAACTTTGTCTTAAGTGCAATCTGCATAGTATCATTAGCCACTCAAGAGTCAACAGTCAACTTTCAGCAGCAGTCGTCATTGGTCATGTTTTTCAAGATACCGGGGGATATACCTTGCAAGTAGAACAAAGAACCACAGGACAAAACGAATTGTGGCGATCGGATATTAGCCCATCAAATGCAAAGTTTAAAATTATCAAGGAAGTTGGCAAAGTTGGAGAACATCTTTTAGTGGCGTTGGGAATTACAGGTGATGCATCAAGAGATATAGAACAACTATGTAAAGATTCACCAATCCCATTCAGTGCTGTTATTTATGCAGAGCCAGAAGCTGGTACTGGAGAGAGAGCAATTAGTTCTAATGCAGATGCAACTGCACTCACAATTCATGCTAAAGAAATCATTCGCCAAGCTCGCAAAAAATACGGTGCAACCTGCACGCACTTAGTTCTGTATACTCCGATGAGTTTTTGTTTCTTCTTAGGTCAGCGATTAAGAGTCATTGGTGATGTCATTTGTTACGAGCATATTGCAGGAAACTACCAACCTTCAGTCAAACTTTGTACGGGTTAACAATTCAAAGGTACAGAGTTTCTCAACCAACCCTGCACTATTTTTTTATTCAGTCTGGTTGTAATTGAAACAAGATGATGGTATCGTAAAAGACAATTTTCGCTAACTTACCATAAGCATAGGAGTTACTTGTGAGACGCGATGCCATTTTTTATACAATTTTCAAGCGGTCTCCCAGATTGTTGTTTGAATTGGTAGAACAACCACCACGCACTGCTGAAAGTTATCGTTTTGAATCCGTAGAGGTCAAAGAACCCACCTTTAGAATTGATGGTGTGTTTTTACCGCCACCAGATACTTCACCTCAAACTATTTTTTTTGCCGAAGTTCAATTTCAGAAAGATGATTTGCTGTACCATCGCTTCTTTTCAGAATCGCTACTATACCTATATCGCAATCCATCACTGTATGATGATTGGTACGGGGTGGTAATTTTCCGCTCTCGCAGTCTAGAACCGCAAAAGACCAATCTCCATCGGTCACTCATCAATAGTTCACAAGTTCGACGTATCTATTTAGATGAATTAGGCAATCCCGAAGAGCAACCAGTCGCAATCAGCTTGCTACAATTGACTATAGCGTCGGAAGCGCAAATGGTAACACAAGCAAAACAATTAATTGAGCGGGTCAGGGCTGAAGAGCCGACCATATTACCGAAGGATGACATATTAGACGTAATCACAACCATCGCTGTTTACAAGTTTATTAATCTAAGTCGTGTTGAGGTGGAAGCTATGTTAGGAATTGATTTAGAGCAAACCAGAGTTTATCAAGAAGCGAAAGCAGAAGGTCGCCAAGAGGGTCGCCAAGAGGGTCGCCAAGAAGGTCGCGAAGCATTAAAATTGGAACTGGTACCGCGAATGTTAGCACGTGGGATGACACAACAAGAGGTAGCAGATTTACTAGGATTAACCCTTGCACAAGTCCGACAAATTTCCCAAGAAGAATCTTAAGAACTACTGAGGCTAAAGGCGTTATTCGCGACAATATTATTTGAAAAAATAATAATTTAGGAAGGATTGATACTTAAAAAATTTGTGCTGGTGTAATTTGATTATGCCTTAATGGCATTTAAAAGAATTCAGCAAGAAAAGTCCTTCGTCGTGCAACTTCTGTTCGTATTGACCAATTTTCTAGGTAAGTCCTATTTAGATATCCCTGGGAATGTATGGTTTTGAGCCACTCCTAAAAAATAAGCATTAAATAAGTTATAAAACTAACAATGTCCCCAAAATTAGTACTTGAGAACAGATTAAGCAACGCCCTGGTTTTATTAAGCTGAACGAAAAACAGAGAAAATACGTATTTTATCCACTCAAAAAAGCAACTTCCGATACAACTTAAGAGGCAATTGCCCCCTCCTTAGATATCGACAAACTCCCTTGCGATCGCGTTTTCTTCCTCAACGGTCAAATATTCTTCGTCAGCTTCGATGAGTCTGATTTTTGGCTGTTTGCTCAAACTAGATAAAGCTTTGTAAATTTCGTAACCTTTCATGTCTGGTACATCCCAAACAACCAAGGTTATACCCGACCAATAATTTAGCGGTGTAGGACGAACCAAATCACCAATAACCGCAATTCGTTTGATGTCATAATTGCTACGTAAAAGATGGGCGGCTTGACGTGCTAATTCCCACCATTGTGCTTTTCGCTTGTCGTCCTGCTGTTCGAGCAAAAAACGCTCTTCGATCGCACTTATCCAAGCTTTTGGTTGTAACACTCTGATGCTACTTGTTAAACCAAACGTCATTAACAGCATTCCAAGTAAATTGCGAATACCTGCTTCTCCTCCAATTTGAGGTCTACCGTCCCAAAATTCAAACTTTGCTTCTGGTGACCAGCAAATATATTGCTCGAAGCTAACGGTTGTTGGTTCGAGTTGTAAGTTGGGGTTAAACGTTAAACGACCCCAACCCAAACCATCATCTATACTTGGAATTTTACGAAAAGGTTGTTCGGGAACCTCCAGGGTAAATAGGGTTTGATGCAACCGACCTCGATACCAATCTTCTTCACACCAAAGTTGTTCTGGATGGAAAACCAAACCTGGGATGCTACTTGGACGATAGCAATTATCTCCATCCAGGGAACGCGCCTGGTAAACTCCATCAGTCAAACCCAAAAACTCTGTTTGTTGTGTTTTTGGGTCAATCAGCCAATATTCCGGTACTCCAGAAGCAGCGTAGATATCGCGCTTGAGAATACGATCGCTATATTCGTGACCAGGACGTAGAATTTCTATCACCAGTTCTGCTGGTCCGTTGAGATACCAAGAATGGAGTTGATTGTGGTGCTTGCCAGTACAAAATAGCACATCTGGTGTTAACCCCTTATTCCCTAGACGCATGACAAAATCTCGACTAAAGTAATTCCCCCCAAGAAGTTCAGCTACTTGCCATAATCCAGTTGAGATGTGCTGACGGATGGCATTATGGTTATTTTCTTCACCTCTGTATCCCGCAGCTAGGTTTTCAGGTTGGTATGATTTGCTTGCAGAGATAACTATTGACTTTAAATTATTTAAACTTTCAATAATGTTGTTTGTGGGTTGAAAATTTGTCACACCAAAAGCTGCTGCGATCGCCAAAACCCATTTTTCCAGTGGTGCGAGTGCTACAGCAGCACTTGCACCCCAACCTTGAAGAATATGTCGCAGCAACAACCGACTTCCAACTATGCTGTTACCAACAATTAACCGCGAGTCAATTAATTCCAGCTTCCCTTCAACACCAAAATCTAGGAAATCATCGAACAATTCTCTGATTGTTGGATATCCATCGTCTGGGTTGAGATGTTGGTTGTCATCTTCTCTTGAGTTTTCTGCAACCATGATTTTTTAACTTGGGAAAGTAGTTTTTTAGTAACTATAATTTTATCCCAATCGAGATCTACTTTAAATTATCAAAGAAAAACATGTTAGAACTATATAAATCTATCGAGTAATTCTTTCACTTCTTCCGTAATTAGATACATCAGCGCTCGCATTCCGCAAACCTTCTCGAGCAATGACTCGCTTAATGTACTGCGAACAAGATTCTCCACCATAAAGAATCCGATGAGCACAACTAAACCCTTTGTGAGGAGAAATATGTTTTTGATACTGAGTAATTGCCGCAACACTAATTTGTCTGCTAACTGAGCCAAACACTGAGATATGCATAAATTGAGTTATGAAGCATAGATGTTTCCTAATTAACTATTCCCAATGCCCAATGCCCAATGCCCAATGCCCAGTTCCCAATTCATAATTTGGAGAAATATTAAGGAATATTGCATTTAGTTCAGAGATTTAGAGGAAAGCGCAAAATCAATCAAAAGACCGTGATACCATTCTTTCGGTAAATGACAAAGATTGGGAGAAGACCTTTGACACTACGGGTTGCTGTTGTTGGGTCAGGTCCAGCAGGTTCATCGGCTGCAGAAACATTAGCGAAAGCTGGAATTGAAACCTACCTATTTGAACGCAAGCTAGACAATGCCAAACCTTGTGGCGGTGCAATTCCTCTATGCATGGTCAGTGAATTTGACCTGCCCCAAAATATTATTGACCGTCGCGTGCGGAAAATGAAGATGATATCGCCTTCTAATCGTGAGGTGGATATTAATCTGGAAAAAGAAGAAGAATATATTGGAATGTGCCGTCGCGAAGTGCTAGATGGTTATCTACGCGATCGCGCCGCCAAACTAGGTGCAAATTTAATTAATGCCACTGTTCATAAACTCGATATTCCCGCAAACAATTCTGACCCTTATACCATCCACTACATAGAACATACAGAAGGTAGTGCTCAAGGAATTGCCAAAACCCTGAAAGTCGATTTAATTATTGGGGCAGATGGTGCTAACTCCCGCATTGCCAAAGAAATGGATGCAGGAGATTACAATTACGCGATCGCATTCCAAGAGCGAATTCGCCTTCCTCAAGATCGCATGATCTACTACGAAGATCTCGCTGAGATGTACGTTGGTGATGATGTATCTCCAGACTTCTACGCTTGGGTATTCCCCAAATACGACCACGTGGCAGTAGGCACTGGTACAATGCACGTGAATAAAGCGAGCATCAAGCAGCTACAAGCTGGTATTCGCGCTCGTGCTGCTAGAAAACTTGCAGGTGGCAAAATTATCAAGGTAGAAGCTCATCCCATTCCCGAACATCCTCGCCCCCGTCGAGTCGTGGGTAGGATTGCTTTGGTAGGTGACGCGGCGGGCTATGTAACTAAATCTTCTGGAGAAGGTATTTACTTTGCAGCCAAGTCGGGGCGGATGTGCGCTGAAACAATTGTCGAAATGTCCAATGGCGGTAGCCGCATTCCCACAGAAGCTGACCTTAAAGTCTATCTAAAGCGTTGGGATAGAAAGTACGGATTAACTTATAAGGTTTTGGATCTCCTACAGACCGTATTTTACCGTTCTGATGCTACACGTGAAGCTTTTGTGGAAATGTGTGACGATATAGATGTTCAAAGGCTAACTTTTGACAGCTATCTCTACAAGACAGTTGTACCAGCTAATCCCTTCACTCAGCTAAAAATTACTGCTAAGACTATTGGTAGCTTGCTTCGCGGTAATGCTCTAGCTCCTTAATAAGGTGATGGGAGGCGAAATTTTCCTCTACTGTCTCTTGCTTTGTCAAACAAGGCAGTCGCGATGAAAAAATTTCATCATTGATTATAAAAAAGCTGAAGTAGGGTGGACATTGCCAAGCAACACCGTTAAACGGTTGGCAATGCCCACCCTACTCTCTATTTTCAAGCTAGACACCCACGGGCAGTTGCCGCTCTTCCCTCTACTTCCTACCCCCCTATTATTTTATTTTTTATAACAGCAAAAAAATATACTTATTCCAGATAGTGAGTAAAAAATAGATAAAACAGCTTAAGATCTGGTTAAAAAGCTAATAGGATAGTCATAATTAACTATTTAAAAAAAATTAAATTTGCTAAGAATTAGCAAAGCTAATATAAAGTTTTTATGAAAATCTGTAAAATTATTGTCATTCTCTCCGTAAATTTACTAATGTGGACTGGATGCTTACTTAAAACCAGCTCCTGGGTAGGAGTAAGGCTTAACCATGAAACTCACTTCAGTACTCACTACTGCTGTGTCTGCTTTAGCTGTGAGTGTCATCACAGCTCTTGGTTTCTCCAGTCAAGCTCTAGGTTTATCTATTACAGGTAAATCAAGTGGAACTTGGGGACAACCCATTAATTATCCAGGGAGCGCAAATACCGACCCACACTACACAGGTGTGGGAACCAGTACTTTTAAGTGGGGGGATAGTCAACCAAACCAACCAATTTACGGAACACCTGCAAATGAAATGTCCTTTACAGGGAATCCATTTCAAGCAAAAGATGGCATGCCATTTAAGATAGGCGATCTAACGTACTATAATGGAACAGTTCCTCAAGGAACTAATGTGGATTCTGTATCATTAAGTGTCGCTCTATTGTTCTCAGAGCCATTTTCATTCTCTGAGGTCTTCAAATACGAGTTGGAGTTAGAAAACACAACTAATGAGGGCGATCCAGAGAAAGACGCGGATTCTGTCATTGTTAAAAACACTTTTAGCGATCGCAGTTTTAGTTTTGGAGGAGATGACTATCTTCTGGAACTCATTGGCTTCAGCCAAGATGGCGGTAACACAGCCGTCAGAAAGTTTCGTGTCTACGAAAATCAAAACATTACAGCAGGTGTTTACGCTCGAATGACTCGGATTGCACCACCGAGACAAGTTCCCGAACCCACGAGTCTTGCTGGTTTATCATTAATAAGCATCTACCTTTTATCCCGTAGGAATAAAACCTTAAGGAATAAAAATTAATAATCTCAGGGTCTATTTAGTATTGTGGTAGCAAAACTACCACGGCACTGATAATTCTATAGCGAGGGTAATGGGGTCAATTTTGCCCTCTGTCTCATACAGAGACAGCGCCCTCGCTTGTTACGTTTAAAACGCAATAGGTGAAGACGCTGGTCACTGGTCACCGATCACTGGTCACTGGTCACTGTAGAAGCACCTTCAGTTGATTGAGGTGCGCTTGGCAGTTCCAAGCAATAACCCGCACCATACACAGTTTTGATGTAGCGAGGATGACGGGGATCGGGTTCTAACTTAGTTCTGAGGTGACGAATGTGTACGCGAATGGTTTCAATATCGTCATCCGGATCGTAACCCCAAACTTCTCGAAGAATTTCGCTAGGAGAAACTGTCTGTCCGTGGCGTTGAAGGAGACAGTGCAGTAGCTCAAACTCCAGATGAGTTAATTTCACCGTTTGACCAAACCATATCGCCTCAAAACGTTCTGGAACTAAAGTTAGAGGTCCGTAATTCAAAATTTCACTGTGCTTGGCGGCTTGAGGAATCCGGTCAGTACGCCGCAATAACGCTCGCACCCGTGCCAGCATTTCTTCGACTTCAAAGGGCTTGGTCAGGTAATCATCTGCGCCAGCATTAAAACCTTCCACCTTATCCTGTGTTTGGCTTAAAGCCGTCAGCATCAGCACGGGGATTTCAGCAGTGCGCTCATCCCGACGCAGGCGCTGGCAAACAGTGAATCCATCGACTCTCGGCAACATGAGATCCAGCATGATCAAGTCTGGTTGTAGCTGGAGAGCTAGTGCTTGACCTTTGATGCCGTCCTCGGCTTGGCTAACGTCGTAACCAGCCATCTCTAGGTTGACGGCTACGAGTTCTGAAATTGCAGGGTCGTCGTCTATGACAAGAATCCTCGGCATTATTAAAAAATTATTACTACTTATTAAGGATAAATAAGAACCTTTGGTAGATACAAAGATTGCTTTCCTGATTATAAAAAATAATTTAAATCTAACATAAAGATTAAAATTAAAGATTGTAAAACTAAATCTAAACTATACTAGATTCTTTATACCATGCGTTATCCCTCTTACAGTCCCTCGTGGTTCTTGCAAAATGGTGTGGTTATGACCGTTTATGCCGCTTTGCAAGGTGCGCGTTATTGGGAAAGCACGATCCGAGACCCAGAGCCGCTTTATCAGGAAATGATTTTTACAGGGGCGCAAGGAGTACCAATTTTTGGTAAGGTTGCCATTCCCAAAAATCCTCGTGGCACAATTGTTGGTACTTATGGGATTACAGGAGATTTGGACAATCAATGGTATCTCAAGATTTTAGGACGTAAAGCATATGCCCAAGGGTATGCAGTAGTATTGTTTGATTGGCGTGCTCATGGCAAAACAGCAGAATTGTCTCCAACGCTAACGAGTGATGGGTTGTACGAAGGAGAAGATTTCGCCCGCATTGCCGCCACTGCTAAACAGATGGGATGTCCCGGACGATTTTGGTTTACCGGGTACTCTTTAGGTGGACAGTTGGCACTGTGGGCTGTGAAAGCTGCTGTAGATCTTGCCAAAGAATATCCGAGCTTGGGGCTAAAAGATTGCGATATCGGCGGTGCAGCAGTCATTTGCCCGAATTTGGACTCTCGGCGATCGCTCGCTTATCTGGTCAAGCATCCTTTGGGGAGGCATCTCGAACGAGCAATTTCGCGGGCATTAGAAAAACTTGCACGGAAAATTCATGAAGCTCATCCTGGAACTCTTGAACTTGAGGCGATTAAGCGAGCTAACAGCATACGGGGCTTTGATGAGGAATTAATCGTTCAGCGATTAGGCTTTCCTACAGTAGAAGCTTACTACGATGCTAGCAGTGCTTTGCCAATACTACCACATCTTACTAAACCCACGCTCATCATATACGCTGAAGACGATCCCTTTTTTGAGCCTGCCATAATACCTGAATTACAAACAATTTGCCAGAGTAATAAGGCATTAGATTTGTTACTAACCCGTTATGGAGGTCATGTGGGTTACATCAGCAGTAAACGTTGCCAACGTCAGGCACAAGATCCAGATCCTTGGTGGGCATGGAATAGAACATTACACTGGTTGAACGAGAAAAACTGTTCTCAGTTAGCTGAAAATTTTCCTAACATTCATTATAAAAATTCTTAGCGAAATCCCGAAGTTTGATAATCGAAGAGTCGAATAAGGACACACAGCAGGTGTGCATAGCATCAGCATGACTCCAGACGGCAAGCAGCTTGTTTCTGCTAGTCGGGATAAAACCATCAAACTTTGGAGTTTGGAGTCTGGCAAGGAAATCACTACATTTGATGGACACACAGATAGGGTCATTGATGTTAATATTAGCCCTACTCCGCATACCAAAAAAGGCGTAATTCCAGACTTCAAGGTTGTCACGTCTATAACTCTTGCTGCAAGTCCACCCTCTGATTGCTACAGAACCACTGGAACTAAAGATTACCTAATTGAAACTGACACTCAACTTGAATCATCTCAAGTTGATGAACTACCAGTCATTAATGAACCAGAGACAACTACTGAGTCAAATAAATTTAACACAGGCAATACAACTATTGAGTCAAATGGAATTAATGAAAACTCTATACTCATCGATCCAACTCAATTAACTGAACCATAGTTCGCCCAACAACCCAGATCAAAGCACCAAGCGACCACTGGGTGCTTTGACTGTACCTCTGGTCTACCATCTATGGAAAAACTATGTCCCTTTCTACCGCTCAAAGGTTGGGGTGGGAGAAGTTGAAGAAATATGCACTTCAACCGTTTTAGTTTTTAGCAGTAAAAATCCTCCATCCGCTTCGTTAACTTTTTAGCTAAAAGCTTAGCAATTCAACGGTATCATAGCAGTACAGAGGATTTTAGTTTTGGGATTGTCCAGGGAGTAGGAGATATTCTTACATCATGGCAAGAATGTTTGATTGTGGCGTAATTTGTTGAGGAATCCCTAATACAATGACTTTACCCAATGCCATTCCTGAGCCAAGCCTTCAGCTAGAGAAACTTGAGGCTGGTAACCCAATATTCTCTTTGCTTTAGAGACATCTGCAGCTGTGTGACGGGCATCTCCCATAGCTTTTTCTACGTGGTTTCTCTTAATAGGTTTTCCAACAATTTCTTCCATGGTGTCTAAAACTTGAGTTAGCACAACTCGACTGCCACCGCCAATGTTAAATATTTCTCCTACTGCTTCAGGTGCAGTTGCTGCTGCTAAATTGGCTGCTACGGCATCACTCACAAAGGTAAAGTCTCGTGTTTGATAACCATCCCCATAGATAGGAATAGCTTCATCTGATAAGACAGATTTAAAAAACTTATGAAACGCCATATCCGGACGCTGCCTTGGACCGTAAACCGTGAAATAACGTAGCGCTACGTAAGGCACGCCAAAATTTTTGTGATAAAGTCGGCATAATTGCTCAGCGGCAAGTTTGGTAATACCGTAAGGAGAAACTGGTTTGGGGCATATCTCTTCATGAGTTGGTAGAGTCTCAGCGTCACCGTAGATGCTGGAAGTTGAAGCAAAAACTAGCCTTTTCAACTGTTTTGCATCCTTCGCTGCTTCCAACAGAATTTGTGTCGCACTGATATTACGTTCTGTGTACAGACGGAAACCTTGACCCCAACTTGCTCGAACGCCCGCTTGTGCTGCTTGATGGTAAACTACGTCAACATCTTTTAGAAGTGTTGACCAGTCTAAGGTGCGAATATCTTCCTCAATTAATGTAAACCCAAGGCGAGCGTGTAAGTGCGCGATATTCTTGCGTTTTAACGCTGGGTCGTAGTAATCATTAAATTCATCTATTCCAATGACTTCTTCACCTTGCTTCAACAAAGTATCTACAAGGTTGGAACCTATAAATCCAGCAACTCCAGTAACTATACTTTTAACCATGATTTGTACTTTTTTGGATACCGTTATTTATTTCAACTTCCAAGTTAATCTCTTCAGTCGTTAAACCGCCATCAATTTACAATTACTTTTTAATATTTGAGTTAGAAAATTATCAATTGATAAGAAGTCTATAATAGCTTTTACTTTCCACTGTCTTCAGGGAAATTATTGAAATTTAATATCTTAATATCATCAGTAAATTTACTTTTGATTTGCTGAAAAAATAAAATCAAAGACAATGTAAATACGTAAAATAACTGATACGATGCGTGGATTTTAGATTTTGCAGAAAGCAAGGTGAGCATTGCCTTGTGGTGCGGGCGAGACGCCGACCACAAATACAAGACGGGCGGGGACGCCCGTCCCACAAGATGGATAATTTATTTCTTGGGAATATCTGACTTATATCCTTCCGAAAAATAAGGGGCTTGCATAAGCATCCAAATTGGTGAAAAATTGTACGGCGAGTCGTCGTTACAGCGACCAGTGACCAGTGACCAGTGACTAGTATTAAATAGAACTGGTAATTCACTGATAACTGATAACTGATAACTGGTAACCGATCCCAAGCTTAAGAGGACATCAGTGAAAGTTTTAGTTGTAGGTAATGGGGGGCGGGAACACGCTCTTGCGTGGAAACTGTTACAATCAAAGCGCATCGAGCAGGTCGTGTGCGTACCGGGAAATGGCGGTACAGCAAGCATGAAACGCTGCCAAAACTTGTCTTTGTCTGTAGATGATTTTGAGGGAATCAGTCAGTTTGCCCAAACTGAGGGGATGTCTATAATTGTAGTCGGACCTGAAGTTCCGTTGGCAAAGGGAATTACAGATCGTCTTCAAGCCAAAGGTTTTATGGTTTTTGGTCCAAGTAAGGCAGGAGCGCAAATTGAAGCAAGCAAGGCTTGGGCAAAAGCACTCATGCAAGAAGCAAAAATTCCTACAGCACGCTCTGCTGTATTTACAGAGGTGGAAGCAGCAAAATCTTATGTTAAGGCACAGGGGGTACCGATTGTTGTTAAAGCGGATGGGTTGGCAGCTGGTAAAGGTGTTGTTGTTGCCGAAACAGTGGAACAGGCACATAAGGCAATTAATGCCATGTTTAGCGGGCAGTTTGGTAGTGCAGGACAATTTGTCGTTATTGAAGAGTTTTTGACTGGGCAAGAAGTTTCTGTTTTGGCATTGACTGATGGGATTTCAATTCGCCCTTTGCTACCGGCTCAAGATCACAAGCGCATTGGCGAGGGCGATACGGGAGAAAATACAGGCGGGATGGGTGTTTATGCACCAGCCCCTATTGTGACACCTGAGTTGATGGCAAGCATTCAGACAGCAGTTTTAGAGAAAGCGATCGCGACTTTAAGATCGAGAGGCATTGATTACAGAGGGGTATTATATGCTGGATTGATGATTAGCGCCCAAGGGGAATTTAAGGTGTTGGAATTTAACTGTCGTTTTGGCGATCCAGAAACACAGGCGATCCTACCACTTTTAGAAACACCCCTAGAAGAATTAATTCTTGCTTGCGTACAACAGCGCTTGAGTGAAATGCCACCTATTGTCTGGAAACAAGGAGTATGTGCTACGGTTGTTGCTGCTTCTGGTGGTTATCCAGGAAATTATGAAAAAGGAAAAGCGCTCGCGGGTATAGATCGTGCTGAAGCATCAGGAGCGATTGTATTTCACGCTGGCACTCAGTTCAACCAAGGGCAGTTAGTCACAGATGGCGGTAGAGTGTTAAATGTTACTGGAGTCGGAGAAGATTTTGATGCAGCACTCAACCAAGCCTACGCTGGAATACAACAGATTCATTTTGAGGGAATGTATTACCGACGGGACATTGGGTATCGGGTGAGGAAATAGGGATTGGGGACTGGCGACTGGGGAACTCGGGGCCCCCTCTGGGGATAAGGGGCAATGGGGACAAGGAAAACAAGGAAGACAAGGGGGAATGACTTATCTTCAACCCCCGCTTCCCCAATCGCCAATCGCCAATCCCTTCCTTATTTGTCAAAGAAACTGTTAATTTTGAGTAGTTAGGTTTATTTTCATTTGTAAATAAGTTTATGAAAACAAGAACTCCTCCCTACCGCTTTTAAAAATCTGTACAAACCTACCCACAAGTGGATAAACATGGACAATAAAAACTCAACGGTGTAAGTTACGCTACTCTAAGCGCCCGAAAGCTTGACTAATACCTGGCTTTTCGCTCGATATCAATCTTGACCTAAAGTACCCAGTTAGAGAGTCAATTTGACTGCTTTTTGTATTTATTTAGTTGTCAAAAACCAGTTTGTAGTACGTACTTGAACTTTTTCACAAGTTCTAGGCGTTACTAACCCGTACTGGTCAAACGTATACTGATACTATGTCAGTATACCTAAAAAGTCAAGTATTGGGTAAATATGTATAGAATTTAACGTACAGTGACTAACCCTAACCCCTAACCCCTAATCCCTTTTAATACGCTGAATTTAAGATGCTGGCTATTTTAAAAACAATCAAAGAAGCAATTGTCAATTGGTGGTCAGAGTTCACCCTCCAGACAAAGCTTTTAGCGGCTGCTACGTTAGCCGTGTCTCTGGTGATGAGTGGTTTAACCTTCTGGGCAGTCAATACAATTCAGCTAGATGCACGTCTAAACGATACGCGCTTTGGTCGGGATCTGGGGCTGTTACTTGCTGCTAACGTTGCTCCACTCATTGCCGAGCGCAATCTTACAGAAGTCTCACAATTTTCTCAACGCTTTTACAGCAGCACCTCCAGTGTACGTTATATGCTCTATGCCGATGAAAAAGGGAAAATTTATTTTGGTATTCCCTTTTGGGAACCAGAAGTGGAAACTTCCCTAGCTATCAAACGGCGCATACAGCTACCTGATGATTATGCTGCTGATGCTGATAAGCCAATGGTACGGCAACACCGCTCTCCTGACGGGGAAGTTACCGATGTGTTTGTTCCTTTGACGGTAGATGGCAAATATTTAGGCGTATTAGCCATTGGTATTAATCCTAACCCGGCTGCAGTCATCTCCACAAACTTCACTCGCGATGTCACCATTGCTGTATTTATCTCAATTTGGGTGATGGTGATTTTGGGAGGAGTGATTAATGCTTTAACCATTACTAAGCCCATAAAAGAGTTACTCGTAGGAGTCAAACAAATTGCTGCAGGAAATTTTAAGCAGCAAATAGATTTGCCCCTTGGAGGCGAGCTAGGGGAATTAATTCTTAATTTCAATGAAATGGCAGAACGCTTGGAGCGTTATGAAGAACAAAATATTGAAGAACTGACAGCAGAGAAAGCAAAACTCGAAACATTGGTTTCTACAATTGCCGATGGTGCCGTCCTTATCGATAATAATATGCAAGTCATTTTAGTAAACCCCACAGCTAGGAGGATTTTTAATTGGGAAGGTATTGAGGTTGTAGGAGAAAATGTTTTGCGTTACTTACCGCCTTCGGTAGAAATGGAAGTCAGGCGTCCTTTGTATGAAATGGCACTTGGAGAATGTGAAAGTGCAGAATTTCGCATTCTACTGAACCAACCTACACCAAGAACAATCCGCATTCTTTTAACAACGGTTGTTAACCAGCAACGGGAAAGTATTAAAGGGATTGCGATCACAGTTCAAGATATCACTCGTGAAGTGGAATTGAATGAAGCAAAAAGCCAATTCATCAGCAATGTTTCTCATGAATTGAGAACTCCATTATTTAATATAAAATCCTTTATTGAAACATTACATGAATACGGCGAAGATTTAAGTTCGATAGAACGTCGCGAGTTTTTAGAAACGGTTAATCACGAAACAGATAGGTTGACTCGCTTAGTCAACGATGTTCTGGATTTATCAAAACTGGAATCGGGTCGCAGGTACAATTTGGATGGAGTCGATTTGTCACAAGCAATTGAACAAACGCTTCGGACTTATCAATTGAATGCCAAAGATAAAGGAATTGAATTGATTCAGGAAGTCGCTCCTAAATTGCCGTTAGTTGTTGGTAACTACGATTTGTTGCTGCAAGTGTTAGCAAATCTGGTGGGGAATGCCCTCAAGTTTACCCAAGCAGGTGGAAAAGTTGCCATCCGCGCCTACCAACTCGAACCAAAAACGAATTCAAGCGATCGCCAGATATCTCAAGTTAGAGTAGAAATCTCCGATACTGGTATTGGCATTGCCCCAGAAGATCAAGAAGCTATTTTCGACCGCTTCTTCCGAGTAGAAAATCGAGTCCATACCCTAGAGGGAACTGGTTTGGGTTTATCGATTGTGAGAAATATTATGGAAAAGCATCATAGTAAAGTTCATTTGGTAAGCGAAGTTGGAGTTGGCACCACTTTTTGGTTTGACTTAGCAGTTTATGAAGAAGAAGCATCTCAAGTTGGGAAGTTGTCAACCGTAGCTTGAACTTTTACTACAGAATAGGCAAGTTTGACGTAAATCTTGCACTGGTGGGATGGTGCTCGCAGCTGGTTCCATAGAATAGATGGGTGGGGTCTTTGCGCTTAGGCTGGCTTTGTTTGTTTAGCCCCAAGCTTCTAGCCTGAAGGCAATATTGTGGAACAGCAATTCCTAAAACAAGTTAAAGAAGCTTCTCGATAGCGCTGCTGAACTGCTCATAAGGAGAAACCCCTATAATGGTTGTAGCTAACTCACTATCTTTAAAAATTAAAACTGCAGGAATGCTGCGAAGCCCAAATTTTTTGAAAATTGGCTTGTTGTTATCAATGTCTACTTTAATGACCTTAACGTGGCCTTTGTATTCCTCAGCAAGTCGATCCATCAAGGGACTAACAAGGCGACAAGGACCGCACCAAGTAGCAGTAAAGTCAACAACAACAACTTTTTCTTCACTTAAAAGAGTATCAAATTCGCTTTCTTGAACATAAGCCACTAAGTCGGTGTTACTAGACATTTTTATTTCCTCAGTATTAAACTCAAACTTTAAGAAAAACCAATATTGGACGTATGAAAAAGGCTCAAGCATTTTTGCCTGAGCCACTGCTAAATAAAATTAACGCTCTTCCATCATTTTTGCCAAAGAAGATTTGAAATCTGATTTTCATGTTACTCCCTTCCCGTTAGAAGATTACCTAATAGATGTAGGGTGAGCAATGCCCACCATTCTAATGTTGTGCGGCATAGCCCTACCTACAAAAATCGGTAATTTTACAGCGGAAAAGTAGTCCAAGTAGGCGGTGAATTTAGTCCCTACGGCGGGAAACCGGGCGTAGGGACTGGCTCTCTCGTTGGGTGAACCCGGAGGGACGAGCGTTTGTATCGCTGCTACTTCCAGTCGCCTCAATTATTCTCTCTAGAGTAATAAAAGAGCGTTAATTTGATAGAGCGATGAATTCCTTCAGTAATTCCCAGCTGGTTCGGGAGTGGTTAGGTCTTTGAGCTAAATTTACAAAGCTTAGTAGCGGTTACGAAAACTGCTGTTTCCCCGATTACCACCGAAAGAACCTCTTTCTTCTCTGGGCTTAGCCTTATTCACTTTCAAATCACGCCCCATCCACTCTGCACCGTTAAGCGCATCAATAGCAGCTGTTTCTTCAGCATCTGTACCCATTTCTACAAAACCAAAGCCGCGTAAACGACCTGTTTCACGATCTGTAGGTAGCTGAACTCGCTTGACAGAACCGTATTCTGCAAACACAGCATTCAGACTTTCTTCTGTAACTTCATAAGAAAGATTGCCTACATAAACTGACATACATTGTCTCCAAAATCATAAATGTGTGGAGATTTAAGCTTCGGAGAAAAGTTTGCCAATACCAAAAACAAAAAGCTTGTTAATACTAAAAACAAAAGCCGTTAACCGAATTAACTCTCATCTCTCATCATGGCATAGTAGATAACTTTACACAGAGGTAACGAGAAAACCGTTATATAAAGTTATATAAACAATTAATATCTAAGTAGTTAGGCGGAAATAAACAGAACTAGATTACAAAATACAGCGTTGACAGTGGCTACTTTACCAACATTATTGGTGGTTACTTTGACTACTTAATCGCTACCATGCAGTAGGGTTGTTGTTAACATGGGAGTTGACCGTTAGCCGACTCAGAAGACAAATCTATATCTTAGGGGTACAAGTTGTAGCGCCTGTTTTATGAAAAACTTAAGCTTTAGAAGCTAAAACCTATTCTTTGGAGTTCTCCATGTCAAACTTAGTCTCTCCCCTCCAACCCGCCGTCTTAATCACCATTATTGGGGAAACGGTGCTGAAAGACCGTATTGTCAAGCTACTGAAAAACCATAGTGTAAGCGGCTACACTATTAGTCAAGTTCAGGGTGAGGGCGGACACGGAAGACGCTTGTCAGACTTACCTGGTTATAACACTAATATTGAAATCAAGACTATTGTTTCATTAGAAGTATCTGATGCTATCCTTTCGGCACTGAAAGAGGAGCAGGGTAAGCATGCCTTGATCGCTTTCCGACACAGTATAGAAGCTTTCTATTAATTAACCTTTCTGATTCGGGCAGTTTTAACATACGTGGATGTTCCTTCCAACCTTCTAGAAGCCCTTCAACTTCCATCCCTAAGCACTTTACCACGCCTCATTCATGCCCCCATCTTATCTAGAAGCAATTGCGATCGCATTCATTGCCAGTGCAGAAAGTTTACTCTCACCCGCCGCAGTCGATAAACTCCATAGCGGTGAGAGAACAGATTTTGACAGGGAATTAGCAGCACAAGGATTTTGCTGCTGTTTTTTGCTCAATTCTTGCCCGGTTTAACTCAGAGATGAATCATTTTTGTAACGTGAAATCTGTCTACTGTTACCTCAGCATTTGGACAAAGTTTTTTCACTAATGATTTATAGTTACCAGTCATATCCATACTTACTTCTTCTATTTGGGATAAAACCTTTTCTCCCCATGAACGTATCACTTTCTCTATCTGTACTTATAAAACGCAATCGAAAAATTTATACCACCGGACATTCTTAATCAACAATTCAAATAGTTATGACTTAACGATCGCTAAAGTAGAGAATGTCAACACGGAACTGACGAAAAAACACTAAAGTGTGCAGTGTGAAGTAAGAAGTAAAAGATTTTTATAATTTCTTCCTTGTCCTTCATCCTTCGCTCGGCACTCATGACAGAACCTCTAATTCAAACGACATGGTTCATCCCGTTCTACGGCTTGCTAGGGGCAATACTCACCCTACCGTGGTCAATGGGCATTATCCGGCGCACGGGGCCTCGCCTTGCCGCCCACCTCAATCTCGTTACGACTTTCGGCGCTTACCTTCATGGTTTATTTGTCTTCAGCGCTATCTGGAACCAACCCCCTCAAGAAATATTTATCCACTGGTTTAAAGTGGCGGATTTAGACCTATCATTTGCCCTAGAAATCTCATCAGTAAGCATCGGGGCGATAGAACTCGTGACAGGTTTAAGTCTGTTAGCACAGTTATTTGCCCTGGGATACTTGGAAAAGGACTATGGGATAGCTCGTTTTTTTGCTCTCATGGGATTTTTTGAAGGAGCAATGAGTGGCTTGGCACTTTCCAATTCTTTATTGCTATCCTACGGTTGGTTAGAATTGCTCACACTATCAACATATTTACTAGTGGGATTCTGGTACGCACAACCTCTAGCGATAACAGCAGCCCGTGATGCATTTCTTACCAAACGAGTTGGAGATGTTTTACTACTTATGGGAGTTGTCGGGCTTTCAACTCTAGCGGGTAGCACAAATTTTCCCGATTTATATCAATGGGTGCAGACAACACAATTACCATCACAAACAATCGCACTGTTATGCTTGGCACTGATTGCAGGACCGACAGGAAAATGCGCTCAATTCCCCCTCCATTTGTGGCTTGATGAAGCGATGGAAGCCCCTAGTCCGGCATCAGTGTTACGGAACTCTTTGGTAGTTTCTTGCGGTGCTTATGTGTTGATAAAACTTCAACCAATTCTAGCAACTTCACCTATTGCTCTCACAACTTTAGTTGTCATTGGTACAATCACTGCTCTTAGTTCGTCACTGGTTGCTATTTCTCAAATCGATATCAAACGTGCTCTTTCTCATTCTACGAGTGCGTACATGGGGTTAGTTTTTATTGCAGTGGGAATGCAATCGACAAACTTTGCCTTAATGATGATTTTAGCTCATGCGATCGCCAAAGCTTTGTTATTTATGAGCATAGGTTGTGTTATTTCAACAACCAACACCCAAGACTTGACAGAAATGGGAGGGTTAGGAAAAACCATGCCCATTACAGCCTGTGCCTTTGCCATAGGTACAGCCGGACTCATTGGAGTCTTGCCATTCAGTAGTTTTGAAACATTCTCACAAACAATTGAGCCATTGCAATCAAATGCTGTTTGGTTACCTAGTATCTTACTTCTCGTAAATGCTCTAACCGCCTTTAACCTCACTCGCGTGTTTCGTTTAGTTTTCTTAGGTTCATCTCAAGCTAAAACTCGTCGTGCGCCTGAAGTAGGATGGCAAATGGCATTACCAATGGTGATTTTGGCAATAACAACTTTATCCGTACCCTTCATACTGCAAGATCTTGCTCTGATACCATCATGGAATGCCATGAATATTTCAGAAACTTTGCTGCAACTGCTTTCTATCGTTTTGGGTTGTGGCATAGGAGCGATCGTTAAATTGCGTCGGATCTGGTTAATACCAGTACAAAAAACAGCGAAGTTTCTACATGAGATGTTAGCTTATGACTTATATATCGATCGGATCTACCGGATTAGTGTTGTTTTTGCTGTCCAGCAGTTATCCAAATTCACAGCTTGGTTCGATCGCTTCATTGTAGATGGCTCAATCAACTTATTAGGATTAGTCACAGTTTTCACTGGTCAAAGTCTGAAATACAGCGCCCCAGGAAAATCTCAAATTTACGTTCTCACTATTTTATTAGGAATCGGGTTTTTAGCTATTTTTTCAATTTTTGGTTAGTAGTAGGGTGGGCATTGCCCACCACAAGATCTATATGGATGGTGGGCATTGCCCACCCTACCCCCTACCCCCTACCCCCTATGCTTAGTCCCTTAGTTTGGATCCCAGCAATAAGTGCTGCTGTCATCGCGTTTTTTCCCAAGATGACATCTCGAATTGCACGACGGATTGCGTTTGCGATCGCATTTCTGCTCTTGATTTGGTCAATCTTTTTAGGCAGCCAATTTCAATTATTTAATTCCGATTGGCAATTTCAAGAGTATATGCCTTGGTTGGAAACGTTAGGTCTTCATTACCATTTAGGAATAGATGGTTTATCTCTACCCTTGCTCATTCTTAATGAATTTCTGACAAGCATTGCTATTTACACAACTCATCCTCTCACCCATCGACCTCGCTTTTTCTATACACTTATCTTGCTTTTAAATGCGGGGATATCTGGTGCTTTTTTAGCTCAAGATTTGCTGTTGTTTTTCCTATTTTACGAAGCGGAATTGATTCCTTTGTACTTGCTAATTGCTATCTGGGGAGGAGACCGGCGCGAATATGCCGCTACAAAATTTTTGATTTATACGGCAATTTCTGGTATTCTTATAATTGCGGCTTTTCTAGCATTAGTTGGTATAAGCGGTGCTACTAACTTTGATTATAATCCCTCAGTTTCAAGTACTCTACCTTTGGCGATTCAAATACCTCTTCTCTTGACAATTTTGTTGGGATTTGCCATCAAAACACCTCTTGTTCCTTTCCACACATGGCTACCAGATGCTCACGTCGAAGCATCTACACCTGTATCCATACTATTAGCAGGAATCCTCCTTAAATTAGGGGCTTATGGTTTTTTACGGTTTGGCTTGGGTTTATTTCCCGAAGCATGGTCGGTTCTTGCACCTTGGTTTGCAACTTGGGCTGTGGTCAGCGTTTTGTATGGAGTGATTGTCGCGATCGCGCAAACAGATATGAAAAAGATGATAGCTTATAGTTCTATCGGACATATGGGTTATGTCTTGCTTGCTGCTGCTGCTGCAACTCCCATAAGTTTAACGGGTGCGATCGTTCAAATGGTGAGTCACGGATTAATATCTGGCTTGCTCTTTCTCTTAGTAGGGATTGTTTATGACAAAACCTGTAGTCGCAATTTAAATATCCTCAAAGGGTTACTCAACCCAGAACAAGGTTTACCCGTTATTGGAAGCCTCATGATAGTAGCAGTTATGGCAAGTGCGGGTATACCTGGTATGGCTGGTTTTGTTGGTGAGTTTTTGTGTTTCCGAGGTAGTTTTTCGGTCTTTCCCATCCAAACTCTGCTTTGTATGCTTGGTACGGGATTAACTGCTGTGTACTTCCTAACACTAATTAACCGTGCTTTTTTTGGTCGCCTTCCCGAAGCAATGGCTGAACTACCTCCTGTCAAATGGTCAGAACGCATTCCTGCAGCCATATTAGCAGCAATTATCATCCTCTTTGGAATTCAACCAGGTTGGCTCATTAGTAAAACTGAAGCAACCACATCTGCAATGAAATTGACTAGTTCTGAATTATTAGTTATCAAATTTACCCCCCTTAATCCCCCCATGGAAAGCTACGGTGTACACACATCTTTAGAGATCCCCCTAAATCCCCCTTACAAAGGGGGACTTTAAGGATTTTCCCCCCTTTTTAAGGGGAGCCAGCGCTGCAGGAGGGTCTCCCGAACTCACAGCGACTGGCGTGGGCTAGGGGGGATCGAAAATGCAAGAAGGCATTTTAGGAGACTTGTGTGTACACCGCAGTCTTGGAAAGGGGGGAGATTAAAGAAGCAGTTCCTTCCTTGGAAAGTGGAGAGATTGGAATGACAGTTCCCTCCCCAATACATCGGTCTGGGTTAGGGTGGGGTAAAAACAATACCAAAACCTGATTTGTAAGCTATGGCGGTTTTCAATCGGGTACAGGACATAAAAAAGTTATGGAACCGCAGCCTATAGCGGACGAACGCGGATGAATCAGTACTTTATTTAAGTGGAAACCGCTATATTACGGACTTGTATACATCACAGCCTAAAAAAGGGGATCTCTACGTAAATCCTATATTTATTACTTTCTAGGAAAAAACAATGATGGTTACTCTGACAAAACTCAACCAGTCCTCCCATCCCCTTAAAGAATATATTCACTGTTTGGAAGCAGGAGAAAGTCTCATATCTGATTCTCTAGAAAATTTGTTAGAAGTTGTTGGAATTTTACAGAGTTATGCAATTGTGTTAGATGCCTATTCCCAAAATCTTCTTTACATTGCTAACCATGCTTTCTTAGAACCATTTCCTCTCTTAAAATATTTGAATGGTGAAGCCACACCTAAAAATTTACTTCGCTACAGCTTGAACGATCGCTTAAATTTTGAATATGCCGAGTATTGTGCGAAAACAATGTTTTGGCATGGTGGAGGTAGTTTAGATATTTACTTAAATTCACTAGAATTTGAGCAAGCTGCCCAACAAGCAATACTTGCTAAATTTGAAGGTAATTTATTCTTCAGAGGGTTTCATCGTTTATTCAGCGCTTTCTTTCCAGAACAAATCAGGCAATTAGCATATTACACTGCTATGGGTCAATTCTGGAGAGTGATGAGCGATCTTTTTAGTGAGTTATCTCAGCTTTATAATAGTCAGGAAATTACTTCTATTTCTCAAGTCACAGAGTATATTCAGTCTGGTTTAACTACAGTCGCTAAATTGCCCATCATCTATAGTGTTCCTATTCGCGGAAAACTGTACAAAATTATTCCAGAAACAGCAGGGTTAAAATTTTTACAAGATGTAGCCTTGCCTTATGTAGAAACCATTTTCTTTCGAGGAACTCCTTTTTTTGGCACAACTTCTTACAATGCACAAGCACGGCAAATACCTCAAGAATTGTCTGAGTTTGCTTATGGTGTACTTTATGCTGACCCTCTTATAACAGGTAGTGCGGGTATTCCTCCTACTTTACTCATGCAAGATTTGCGCCATTTTTTACCTGAGTACCTGCATGAAGTATATATGCGATCGCCTCGAAAAGAAGACAATCTTCGCGTACAAATTTGCCGAAGCTTTCAGAAAGCTATGTTTTGTGTTGTAACGGCTGCTATTAAAGGATTATCGCCTTACCCTTTGGATACTAAAGAACCTTATCAACAACAAACTAATCGCACATACCTTGAAAGTTGGATGAATCGCTTTCTTGCTTCTCGTTTGTCTAATATCTAGTAGTCCACCAGAGAAATTTTGACAGGTTAAGTTAGTCTATTCTAGATCCCCGACTTCTTGGAAAAGTCGGGGATCTAGCAGGCTCGTTAAAATCAATACGATTGAGTACTAGCGATTTGTCAACTCACAATTGATGGATGAAAAAAGAGGCGCGTGAGCCACAAGAGATACTTCGCCGTTAGCACTTCTTACCCATCCCGTTGCTTCTACGATCGCTCCTGAATTTATGGAGGTTTGTTTTATGCTAGTAGATGAAGAACGGGTTTGAGTTTCAAATTGGGGAATTACCCAATCTACTTGTAAAGCATCAGCTATTAAGGGCTGGTAGGGACTTGTTGGAATGCCACCACGTTCTGTAACAACCAGTGAACTGGCTGTTTTGACGTTGCCTGGGTTGCAGCTGGTATCAATTTGTTGGCTTGCATCGACTAAATTGGCGGGTAGTTCGATTAATCCACTACTGGGATCGGTATCGGGTCTATTGATTTCTACAATACCATCTGTACCAAATCTAGAACTGGCGGTAATATCAGTGTCTGAAGAGAGAAACAGCCCTTGAGCCTTAAGGCTAATATTTCCACCTCGTCCAGAGAAAGCGTTAGCTGTGATATCGCTATTAGCTAAAGAAATCAAGAATTTAGTATCTATATTGATATTTCCGCCATTACCGCCTGCATTATCAGTACCTGCCGTAGCAGTTATATTACTATTGTCACGTAGAAAGATGTTACTTGCTCTAAGAGTGATATCTCCACCTTCACCGACCTTAGTCTCTGTTGAAATCTTTCCTTGGCGATCGAGACGGATAGAAAGAGCTGTTACATCTATGTTACCAGCTTGGCTTCCTCCTTCACTACTAACACTTATTTGACCTCTATCTTGGAGAAGAAAATCTCGAGCTGTGATGGTTAAATTTCCTCCGTCTGCTAACCCTGCAGTTCTGGCAGAGATAATAGCCCCTTCTCGAACAATCAACTTTGGTGTATTGATATCGATACCTCCCGCAGTGCCAAAATTGACTGTTCCCACAAGCAACCCGCTTTGTCTGGTGGGAGAAGATCCTACAAGTTCGATTGATTCGGAAGCATTAATCGACAAGGTTCCGCCTTTACCTTCGCCATCCCCAAACGTAGATGCAGAGATTTGCCCACCATTCCTGACCATCAATTTACCCGTCTGAATAGTTAATTCTCCAGCATCTCCCTTACTGTTTTGAGAAACTGCGTACAATCCACTAGAGTTACCCGCACTGGAAAAACCTGAGATGTCTATTGACTGAGCATCAACAAACAGTTTTCCACCTTGCCCACCTACACTAGATGCAGAAATTTGCGCTCCATCTCGTAAGGTAAGTGTATTAGTTTTGATGGACAAATCTCCAGCCTTTCCACCATTTGAAGTGCTGGTAAAGAAACCACTGGGATTGGCATTGGTAGCAGTGCCTAAAAGTTCTATTGACTTGGCATTAATAAAGAGTTTCCCCCCTTGACCACCATTACTTAAGGCTAATACTTGTGCTCCTTCTTTCACAGTAATATTATTTGTTTGGATAGTTATATCTCCAGCATCTCCACCATTTAAAGAGTTCGTAAATAAGCCACTTGGTTTGCCGTACTCATTAGTGCCAAATAAGTTTACAGATTCGGTGGCAATGACTACAAGATTTGCTGCTTTTCCTATACTTGAGATTCCCGTACTAATTTGCGAGCCATCACCTACAGTTAAGTAACCTGTTTGAATTGTCAAATTACCAGATAACCCAGTTCCTAAAGCTTCAGTGGAGAGTTGACTATTTCCCAAGACTTCTACTGATTCCGAGGCATTTGCTGTTAATGTTCCTGCAGTATTGGTTCCTGTGGCGATCGCAAATATTTGAGAATCGAGAACTGAAATACGTTTACCATATAATTGAATACTCGCTTCCGAACTGCGATCGTCTAAAGAAGTATTTTGAGGCAGAGAAACATCTATCAATGCCTGTTGAGAGAGTGCTATATTAGCTCGCGGAACATTGTCTGAAACGCTCAAACGGAGTTGATTATCTGTAGTTTGTAGATTAACAACTCCATTACCTGAAACTCCTGCTAGACCGATTTGACCGTTTGGTGCTTTGAGTTTACCTCCAATTAACTCTACATCACCACCCACTAATAATAAACTTTGATTGCGTCCAACTTCTAAACCTATCAAAGAGCGATTAGTAATTGATTGGGCTGAAATTTGATTGAATAGTAGTGCTGAAGGGTTAATAGTTAAAGTTGCATTAGGGCTTTCAGGGTTAGAAGTGCTGAACAAGCCTTTATCGCCAAACTGAATGGTATTAGCTGTTGTTGCCAGAAACGATCCGTTTATCGCTAATCTGGCATTGGGTCCAAAACTAATGCCATTAGGATTGATCAAAAACAAGTTAGCTTTACCGGGAACCGACAGCCTCCCCAATATGTTTGAGCGATCGCTACCTGTCACCCGACTGATAATATTCTTAATACCACTAGAGCTAACAAAAGAAGCAGTTCGTCCAGCATCGACATTGAATTTCTGGAAACTGTGAAACAGGTTACTGCCACGAGTTGCGCCACCACTAATTATATCAAGGGGTATAATGGGAACAGAGTTTACTCTTGAAGATTCCTGTCCCATGGTAGTATCAGGCACAATACTTTGAGCAACTGCACGTTTAATTATACCGAGTCCTATCAGTGCAATTAATGCTAAACAACTTGCTACACTGATTCTGCTTAATAAAATTCTGGTAGACATTACACATCAAAACCCAAAAGCTTCTCTGTAATAAGGTTGATTAGAACCCCGACTTCTTGGAGAAGTCGGGGTTCTGGACACTTAAATTTTCCCAAATTAGATAGGATTATAACTAAATATAAAGTTCGTTGCTCTTATATCAAAAATACTTGTATTTAAATGATTAATTGTATGGATATCTAGTTTATTCTCAAAGAGCGAATTTTGGAAGGGGTTGATGCTTCCTAGTGTTAAGTTTTTATTCAAGATGCCATTGCCCTTAATTTTACCTGGTGCTAGGCTTGTAAAGCCTAATACCTGTCTATATTCTATAAAGATAGGGGGATTGACAGGACCAGTGCCATCATGGGGAGGAACTTTAGTAAACGGATTGGCATTGGGGTTCGGAGAAATATTCTCTGCTACATAAATAGCATCTTCGTTCTCGTTAAAGTTCTCAATAATATCAATTCCCTCAAAACTGGTCACCTTAATTTTGTTAGATTCTATATATTCTACTTTAGCAGTAGGGTCGTTAAAGAAGTAGAAATCAGCACCCACACTTCCTTTTAACGTATCATTCCCCATACCACCAAAAAGCAAATCAATATCATTCCCATCACCACCATGTAGAGTGTCATCCCCTGCTTGACCGAAGATTTGTTCGTTAACCGCAGTTCCAAACAAATTATCGTTTACTCCGTCGGAACCTTGAATAAGCTTAAACTCAGTATTTAAAAGTGTCATTGTCAATGTCTCCTGTTTTAGCTTAGTAATGTGGTTACGGTTGATGCACAAAATTTTTCGTCCCACAACCACAGCGATTTAGAGAAAATGCTGCATTGCACAACATGACTGTAGTTCCAAGTTATATTTCAGGAGATTTTCTGATTTTTACGCAACAAATGAAATAAATTTCTCCGGAATGTGGAATGGCGTCCTACCCGTCCCTTACTAGTGGTGGGCTAAAAGCCCTCACTACAAGCGAAAGTTGAATATTTTTTTATTTGGAATGTCTTTGGTGTACGAGCAACAAGAGATATCTCTCCATTGCCGCTTTTTACCCATCCAGTTGCTTCAACGATCGCTTCTGGTACTGTAGGTTTGGCGATATACGTTTGCGTAGAGTGTCCGAAGGATTCAGCGTCAAACCTCCGGCTTGTTTCAGATAAAAAAGGGTCGGTTTGAGTTTCAAGCTTGGGAGTTACCCAATTCACTTGCAACGCATCAGCAATTAGCGGTTGGAAAGGGCTATCTGGTATTCCACCACGTTCTATAGCAACAAATGAACTTGCTGTCTGGATGTTGTCAGGATTGCAACTTGTATCAATTTGTTGGGTTGCATCAGCTAAATTTACAGGTAGTTCAACTAACCCACTACTAGGATCGGTATCGGGTCTGTTGATATCTACAACGCCGTCTATACCGAATCGAGAACTGGCAGAAATCTTAGTATCTGGTGTCAAAAACAAACCTCGAGCACTCAAGCGGATATTTCCACCTCGACCAATAAAGGCATTAGCTGTAATATCGCTACCTAAAGAGACTAATAGCTGAGTATTTATATCAATATTGCCGCCATTGCCACCCGCATTCTCAGTCCCTGCAGTGGCAGTTATCTTGCTACCATTTCGTAGTAAGATGCTTCTTGCCTTAAGAGTGACGTTCCCTCCTTCACCTGCTTTGGTTTCCGTAGTAATAATTCCTTGTTTATCGAGACTAATAAAAGGTGCTGTTACTTCTATATTGCCAGCATTAGCCACTTGATTTCCTTGAATGCGAGCAAACAAGCCACTATTAGAACCATCATTGTCTATCAACTCCAAACGATACTTCGTGAATCGAGCGATTAAAGTCGGATCGCTTCCAGAGATAGTTACAGTATCACTGGCATTGACTGTAATGTTACCGGCATTCCCACTACTAAAGCTACTAGTAACAAATTGTCCGCCATCAGTAAGCTCAAGGTCGTTAGTGTTAACTTTAATATTACCTCCAAAACCAGCACCCGTAGTTCTTGTACTCAACACTGCTCCTTGTGATACTTGCAAGATAGGAGACGTTACACTAATATCACCACCTTGTCCTCCCGCTTTCCCTTCGCTACTAGCAATCAATCCACTTATCAAATTTCCTGCAACTGGATTGACACCAGAAATGATAACGGAATCGGATGCATGAACTTGAATATCGCCTCCCTTCCCTTTTCCAGAAGTTCTGGTCAATATTTCCGCACCATTGGTTAAAAATAAGGTTTTTGCCTTGATATTTACAGTCCCTCCATCGCCTGCTCCAAAAGTATCGCTAAAGATAAAGCTGTCGTCAAAAGTTGCCTTCTGTTGAGCGACTATAGTCACATTTCCAGCCATCGATTGACCTTTAGTGAAGGTTTCCAAGGTCGAACCATTGGTTAAGGATATGTTTCCTGTTTGGATATTGATATCGCCAGCTTTGTTTGTTGCTGCACTTCCTGCTTTAGCTTGGATAAAACTTTTTGTAGACTCAAAATTATTAACCCGTATAAAAACTCCTACCGTGTTTCCCTGTCCTTCAATGTTGGCACTCAATGTAGTACGATTATTTAGGGAAAGTGACTCGGCTTTAATATCTATGCCACCAGTACTGCCAACTGCTGAATTCTCCACATTACTGGTAATAGTACTATTATTGGCAGAAACAGACCCACTAGCTCGAACAAATACGCCTGTAGTGCTTCCTCGACCATAGGTATCGGTACTCAGGTATGCGCCATCACTTAAAAACAGCGAGCCAGTTTTGAGATATATACCACCTGTATTGCTAACAGCTTGAGATGATGGTTTGGACGAGCGTGTTGTGTCACTACTGACTTCATTTCGGATAAAGCTTCTTGCGATCGCCATCTTACCAGTAGCATCAAGAAAAATATTTCCCTCTTGAGTGCTAAATGAGTTGACACCAGATGTTATGCGACTTCCTTGTAGAATATTCAGGTTACGGGCAGCGATCGCAATACTACCACCATTCTCAGCTAAAACTTTTGCATTGGTCAGCGACACATCTGCTCGCTCTAAATTATCGGGAACAATGAAATGCAAATTCTGACTCTCAACAAGCCCTACTGTTCCTTCGCTTGCTACACCTGCTAACTCGACCCTACCACCTTTAGCTTCTAAATAACCGCTATTTAAGTTCACATTCCCACCCAGTAGCAATAAACTTTCTCCTTGAGGAACTTTTAAACCTGCTGTCGATTGATTGGTAATTGAACTTTGAGCCGCAATTTGATTGAATAAAAAAGCAGAAGGTTGAACTGTTAGTAATGCAGGATTGTTTGGCAAAGAAGCATTGAAAAAACCTCGATTGCCAAATGCGATCGCATTTGCAGTTGTTGCGACAAATGAACCTCCTACATTCAAACTAGCTTTTGGTCCGAACAATATTCCGCTAGGATTAATCAAAAACAAGTTTGGATTAGCTCCCCCAGTCGTAGCCAGAGTCCCCATAATTTCTGAGCGATTCCCACCCGTTACCCGAACTAAAATATTCTCGATCTTTGCATTAGGACTGATAAAATTAACTCGCTCTCCTGCTTTAATGCTGAATTGCTTAAAGCTATGAAATAAGTTATTACCTGCTTCTGTACCTGCAGTTATGGTATAAATACTACTTTGTGGCGTAACAACGGTATTATTGGGTAGAGTTCCATCCGGGATAACTTGAGTTTCTTGAGCATGAGTAGAGTTAGCACCAATCGAACAACAGATGCTAAATCCGCCAATGATACAAAAGTGGAGAATATATCGTTTCATTCGGGCATTTAAGAATGGCTAATTGCTATTTTTCTTTATAATGCTGATGCACATCCTCCTGGAAGAATTTCGTAGTTTAATGTATAACTTACATCGTTTACTCCTAAAAATACAAGTGGAGTCATAGAGGTGACATCTGTAATTGAAACTGTTTGCCGATTTATGAATTCTCTGGCTCCTGAATTGATAGATTGACAAAGAGTAAGAGTCAAGGAAATTTGCAAACATCTCTCAATATTAAGTAGAGCCTCATTGCTAGAATCAAGATTAAATGGACCGAAAACCTCTATTGGACTTGAAATTTCTAGGTATACAGAAACAAAAGAACCATCTACGGGCGGTGATAGCCTTTTAATGGACTTTAAGAGTAATCTGACTGTTGGTGGAGAGATTTCATCAATCTGAGGGTTGTGGCTCTCGATATATGGAGATGAGGGTAGTTGTACAGTAGGTTTAACTTCCATATGAAAATGTTCCTGTGACAAGCTGAAAAAGGATAGGTATGTTTGGGAAATTGCCAATAAGTTGGCAATCTGCAAATGGTCGAAGCTACCCTGTATAAAAACAACAACTCAAAAAATCATAGCCCGTGTTTATATATCAAGTTAGTTTCAAACTTTTATGTTGCAATTCGACTAAATTTACAAAACTTGATGAATAAGGGCATTGGGGATTGGTGATCCTCCCCTATCCCCTATCCCCTATCCCCTATCCCCTACTCCCTACCTATGGCACAATAAAGACGGTAATCAGAAATATATAGATAAGGTAACAAGCGTGAGTCCAACTGCTCAAGCCACCGCAAGTGCGCGTCGCGTGGTATTTCCATTTACAGCAATTGTGGGTCAGGAAGAAATGAAACTGGCTCTGTTGTTGAACGTGATTGACCCAAAAATTGGTGGTGTTATGATTATGGGCGATCGCGGTACGGGAAAATCCACAACTATCCGGGCGCTGGCTGACTTGCTACCAGAAATTCCTGTCGTCGCCAATGACCCATTTAACAGCCATCCCAGCGATCCCGATTTGATGAGTGATGAAATCCGCCAACAATTAGAACAAGGAGCGGATATTCCCACAGTTCAGAAAAAAGTCATAATGGTAGACTTGCCATTAGGAGCCACAGAAGACCGAGTTTGTGGCACTATTGACATCGAAAAAGCTTTATCAGAAGGCGTCAAAGCTTTTGAACCGGGATTGTTAGCAAAAGCCAATCGCGGTATCCTCTATGTAGATGAAGTGAACTTGCTAGATGACCACCTTGTAGATGTGCTTCTTGACTCTGCAGCAAGTGGCTGGAATACCGTAGAAAGAGAAGGAATATCTATTCGTCACCCGGCGCGTTTCGTGCTAGTAGGATCTGGAAACCCAGAAGAAGGAGAATTGCGTCCTCAACTCCTCGATCGCTTTGGTATGCACGCTGAGATTCATACAGTGAAAGAACCAGCTTTACGAGTGCAAATTGTGGAACAACGGGCAGAATTTGACCAAAATCCTCCAGGATTTTTGGAAAAGTACAAATCTCAGCAAGAAGAACTACAGCAAAAAATCGTCAATGCCCAACAGCTTTTACCAAGTGTTACAATTGATTACGATTTAAGAGTAAAAATATCTGAAGTTTGTTCCGAACTCGATGTAGATGGATTGCGGGGCGATATTGTCACCAACCGCGCTGCTAAAGCAATAACCGCATTTGAAGGGCGAAACGAAGTCACCGTTGATGATATTCGGCGCGTAATTACTTTGTGTTTGCGTCATAGATTGCGGAAAGACCCCTTGGAGTCTATTGATTCTGGCTACAAAGTAGAAAAAGCCTTTGGTCGGGTTTTTGGCGTAGAAATCCCTGAAGATACTTCACAAAAAAACGGTACGGGACAAAAAGTTAGAAGTTAGTTGTTTGTCATTTGTCATTGGTCATTTAATCAGTGACCAGTGACCAGTGACCAGTGACCAATCCCTAATCCCCAATCCCTAATCCCCAATCCCCATATGAGATTTTGGCGCTTTTGGTTTAGCACGTTTATTTTATCGAGCCAGTACAACCCTCCTCGGTTTGTGGAGATGGTGATGGTTTTAGTGGCGATCGCATTACTAATAGTTTGGCAGATTACATTACAGTCTCCGTACATGATACTTGGTTGGAGTTTGGTGGTTGGAGCGTCATTTTCCATATTGGTACGAGAAGCCATTGCTCCTACACCAGAGACACGCATCAATCAATTAGCAGCATTTTTGTTTTTGATAATTAGTGGCTTTGGGTTTTTGTACGTATTTCAAACTTTATAACCACTTGCAACTGAAATATGTTGGATCTAAGTCTGGACTGGGTACTTTAAGAAGGATACCTAGTCTGTCTTATCTCAACTATGACACCTGTACTGACCCAACTTGACAATTTAAAAGTTTTGCACTCAACAGATTTAGAGTGGATTACTCAAATTGGGGTGCAGCAAGACCTACCGATTGCAAAGATTCTCATTCAGGAAGGTCAACCTTCTGACTCGATTTACTTTATTCTTGATGGTACCGTAGCAGTCCTCATTTCTCAACAAGGTTCTGACCTTGACCAGGAAATTGTTCGTTGCGGTCAAGGGGAAGTCATTGGAGAAATGTCTTTTGTTGACGATCGCTCTCCGTCTGCAACAGTCAAAACTGTTGAGCCAACGCGGGTACTGTCAATCTCCAAACGGCAATTGCAAATTAAAATGGATAGAGATCCGGATTTTGCAGCCCGATTTTATCAGGAGATAACTAGTATACTATCTTCTCGATTGCGGAGTCTCTCGAAATTACTAGCACAAAACAAAATTGTACCCAGTCAAGCCCTGAGAAAAGTGCTGTTTGTCTTTGCAGTTCTTAATGATAATGATATTGACTGGATGGTAACTCATGGTAGGCGAGAAGATGCAGTGATGGGAACTGTGTTGATTCAACAAGACCAACCAGTAGAGGCTTTATACATTTTGCTGAAAGGCAATTTGGTAGTGCTGTTTTCTATGATGAAAGATGGGCAATTAGTCGAACGAGAACTAGCTCGTCGAGCTAGTGGAGAAATTGTTGGCGAGATGTCTTTTGTGGAAGCCGGGACAGCATCTGCAACGATTAAATGTGCTGAAAACTCATTGCTGTTAGCCATACCCCAAGAAATGTTGAGAGAAAAATTGCAACGCGATCGCAGTTTTGCAACTCGGTTCTATCGCGCTATTTCCCTAGTGTTAATCGATCGTTTGCGAGAAGGCTTAGTGCAGCGTGGGTTTGGTCAACAAGCCTACAGTAAAGACCAACAAATGGTGGATGAAATTGAGTATGAAGATGAAATTCCTCTTGATGTACTAGAGCCAACACTATTAGCTGGTACTCGGTTTAAGTGGATGATGAATCGGGTGAGGGGTTAGGGGTTAGGGGGTAGGGGGTAGGGAACTTGTGCTCAATATTGATTTTCATACCCTTGGTGTACACAGTGTGTTCAAAGTTATTTATTAAGACTTTTTCATCCCAAATCCCCAACCCCAACCCCCTACCCCTACCCCTAACCCCTAACC